>DAOUQK010000116.1 GCA_030625695.1 Paracoccaceae bacterium
GCCGAATTCATCTATCCCATACCAGCCCAGCGTATCTGCAATAATCGTGGCCATCGGGCGCAGCGCCGGAAAGCTGCTCCATAATCGCTGGGAAATATTCAGGTGGGTGCCATGCAGGGCGCGGGTTTTGCCGGAATAAAACCGTTCCGACAAATCAGTGGCATTCCACAGGTTCAAATCCCCCACCTGCGGCCCCTCGACCGAAGATATGCGAAAGAAATGGCCCGCCGGCACCGCGAAACACCGTGCCTCGCGCGCCGGGATCAGAACCTCGTGGGTTTTTTCGGCCTGTGCGCGGGCGGACCGGTACAGCGCCATATCCGGCTGTGGCAATGTTTCAGGCGGATAGCAAATCACCGGGGCAATGGCCCGACGGGCATCCGCATCCTGGGGTTTATCAGGCATGTTTTTCACCTTTTTTACGCGAGAGGCGGGGCTTGCTTGCGCAAACAATCCTTTGGTTCATCCAGCCCCGGTTGCGTGGCCCCGCAATAGGCACAACGCCAGATCGCACCCACCTTGCCCAACCGCCAGCGACAGTTACGGGTCAGGGTGGTGGTACGCCGCTGATACCACAGAAAGCCAAAAACCCCCGCCACCAGCAACAGTGCAAGAAGCGGCATCAGTCGCCTTTTGCCGCCAGGGCCGCCACCTTTACGCCAAAGGCCGCATAAGAGCTGGAATGATCCGCCGCAGTGCTGTTATGGGCCGGGTGCGCGGCGGGGTTTGCGCCATAGTCAAAGTCCACACCGGCCCCCTCGATGAGCCGATTCATCATGTTGAACAGCCCGCAAACCTGGATCGCCTCGAACATTTCGCCCTCAGAATTGCCAGCATCCAGTACCGCCTGTGCGTCGGCCTGCACCAGACGGCTGGGCAAGGTGTTAAGCTTGCGCACATAAGCCAGCAGCGCGCGCATCTTGTCAGACACCGGCGCGCTGTCCAGATCATCCAAAAGCGCCTTGACCAGACCCGGTTCAATCCCAAAAAGTTCCGCATAAACCAGATGCGAATCAAAACAGAAACTGCACGCATTCAGCCCCGACACATAGGTGGCGATCAATTCGCGCTCTGCCACGCTTAGCGCGCCTTCGCCCCGCAAGACGTCATCGGTGAACTGCATCAGCGGTTCGACACCTTTGGGAAACCGTGAAAACAGGTCGGCCAGATGGGCCTTGGCGGGCAGGCTGGGAAAGTGCGGCAAGGCGGGTTCCTTTTGTTGGGGTCAGTGCACCCTGTCGGCAATCATCTTTTTGATTTCGACAATTGCCTTGGCCGGGTTCAACCCCTTGGGGCAGGTCTTGGCGCAGTTCATGATCGTGTGGCACCGATAAAGCTTGAACGGGTCTTCCAGCCCATCCAGCCGCTCGCCGGTTGCCTCGTCGCGTGAATCGATGATCCAGCGATAGGCATGCAGCAACGCCGCCGGGCCAAGATAACGATCGGAATTCCACCAGTAGGACGGGCACGATGTCGAACAGGATGCGCACATGACACATTCATAAAGACCGTCCAGCTTTTTGCGGTCCTCGATCGACTGTTTCCATTCCTTGGCCGGGCGATTTGTCTTGGTTTCAAGCCACGGCATGATGCTGGCGTGCTGGGCATAGAAATGATTAAGGTCGGGGACCAGATCCTTGACCACCGCCATATGTGGCAGCGGATAGATTTTCACATCGCCCTTGATTTCGTCCATGCCATAGATACAGGCCAGCGTATTGATCCCGCCGATGTTCATCGCACAGGACCCGCAAATCCCTTCGCGGCAGGACCGCCGGAATGTCAGGGTCGGGTCGGTTTCGGATTTGATCTTGATCAGTGCGTCCAAAATCATTGGCCCGCAATTATCCATATCCACGAAATACGTATCCACCGACGGGTTTTTTCCGTCGTCCGGATTCCAGCGGTAAATCTGGAACTTGCGCAGATTGGTGGCACCTTCCGGCTTTGGCCAGGTTTTGCCAGTGGTGATACGGCTGTTTTTCGGCAGGGTCAGTTGGACCATTTTTTCACCTCGTTAGGCCAAGGGATGTGGCAATGATAAGGATACTGGCCGGATTGGCCAGCGTTTCTGGGTGGCAAGGCAGGATTGGCCATCATAGCGCATCCCACCGTGTAAACAGGGCGTCGAAAAGGCGCGGCTGCGGGCCGCCTTTTCCGTCACCGGTAATACGCAGCATATCGCGCAACTCAAGCCCGGCCTTGGCAAGTTCGCCAATCGTGTGGCTGGGCGGGGCAACGCCATCGAACCGCTTGGTGACAGACAGTTCGACAATCACGAATTCGGCACGGCGCAATGTTTCGCCCGCCCCCTGAAGCACCTCGAGTTCGTACCCTTCGGTGTCAATTTTCAGCCCCACGCAACCGGGGTAATCCGCCATGATCTGATCAAGCGGCACAATCGGTACGCTGCGCGTCTCGTAGTCGACGATATTGCGCCCCATCGGTCCGGTCACTTTGCGAAACCCCGCCATCGCGGCGTTCCTGCCCTTTTTCATGATCGGAATGTGCAGGTCCAGCTGGCCCGTTTCAGCACCAACCGCAACCGCGTGAAAGTCGTAATCCTGTGGGGCCTGCCGCGCGACCATTTCGGCCTCGGATTCGGCACGCGGGTCAATCAGGACGAATTTTGTCGTATCAAAGGCCCGGTACAACTGGGGCGTGCCGGAATGCACGCCAACATCCACCACCACATCAGGTGTGAACCCAAAGGACTGCAAATACTGGTGCCTGTCCTTGTTCGGAACGGCCACCTGCGCGCGCTGTTGCAGAATGCGTTTGATGTTGATTTTCGCGGCCGCGCTCATACGGTTTGCGCCCCCGATGCAAAAAGTGGCTGGTTCACGCGCACCAGTTCAGAAACTTTCCTGCGCGCGCTTTTCTCAAGTTTCAGGGTGTTTACCAGCCGCTGAAATTCCAGCGCACCGGCGTTCAGGCTGGGGTTGCTGTGCCGGTCCATCGCGGTAAGCGTGGCAATCACGTCATCATCCAGACCGGCGTGGCGCAATATTTGCAGGCCCGGCCTGTGTGGGTCTGTTTCGTCCTCGATCCGGAAAAACCGGGCGCGCGGGGCACCGACCAGCGCCTGCATCCGGTGCGCCAGATCATCCCATGTTCCGCAATTCTGTGTGTCGGCATCAAACACCGAACGCGAATGCGGATAGTGATCCGTTTTCACCGCCTGATTATAGACGCTGTTCTTCCAGGATGGCATCTGGCGGGTGCAAAACACATAATCGGGCACAAAAGGCGCGAAATATGTGTTCAGAAGGTCAATGATTTCCTCAAGCCGGGGATAAAGCGTCGTCACACCGCCCTTACCCAGCATCGCGCCCGGCAGGTTTTCGTGACTGATCAGCACCGGCGTGACACCGCCCACCAATTGGTCGCGCACCCCGGTGATCAGGTTGATCAGGTTCTGTTTGCGCTTTGGTGACGGATCAAGGCTGAACTGCATGGCGGCCCGCCCCATCGCCCGTGTCTGGCTGCCTTTGACCGGGGTCAGGACATCCAGAAACGGCTGCAACAGGCGCTGATTGCGCCGGATGAAATGGTGCAGCGACGTCGACGCCGTTTTCTGAACACCGCAATGGATGGTCAGGCGCCGTGCCACAGTTTTATCCCGATCCGTTGTCACAACCCGACAGCCTAAAACGTGCGGGCCTTGGGGGCGATCTTTTTCAGGCTGATTCCACCCTCGGCCTCGGTTGTCAGGGTCTTGGTCACAACCGGGCGATAGCTAAGATCGACCTTGTTGCCATCAACCCGCGCTATGGTGTGGACACGCCATTTCTTGTCATCGCGTTTCGGGAAATCCTCGTGTGCGTGCGCGCCACGGCTTTCTTCGCGCGCAGCAGCGCCGGTGATAGTGGCCAGCGCACTTGGCATCAGGTTGGTCAGTTCCAGCGTTTCCATCAGATCACTGTTCCACACCAGCGACCGGTCGGTAACATGCAGATCATTCATTTTGGTGGCAATTACATCCATCTTTTCCACGCCCTCGGCCATGGTCTTGGCGGTGCGGAATACGGCCGCATCTGCCTGCATGGTTTTCTGCATTTCCAGACGTAATTCAGCCGTCGGCACGCCGCCCTTGGCATTGCGCAACCCGTCAAACCGGTCAAACGCCGCATCCACACTGGCCTGATTCAGCATCGCGGCCGGCGCATCGCCATCCACCACCTTGCCGGCACGAATGGCCGCCGCGCGACCAAACACCACCAGATCAATAAGTGAATTGGACCCAAGCCGGTTGGCACCATGCACCGAGGCACAGCCTGCCTCGCCCACGGCCATAAGGCCGGGCACCACGGCGGTGGGGTCTTCCTTGGTCGGGTTCAGGGCCTCGCCCCAGTAATTGGTCGGAATGCCGCCCATGTTGTAATGCACGGTTGGCAGAACCGGGATCGGTTCCTTGGTCACATCCACCCCGGCAAAAATCTTGGCGCTTTCGGAAATTCCCGGCAGTCGTTCGGCCAGTGCTTCGGGTGGCAGGTGGGACAGGTTAAGGTGGATATGGTCGCCATCCGCGCCCACGCCCCGGCCTTCGCGGATTTCCATGGTCATGGAACGCGACACGTAATCGCGCGGGGCCAGATCCTTGTACTGGGGCGCATAACGCTCCATGAACCGTTCGCCTTCAGAGTTGGTCAGATAACCACCCTCGCCGCGCGCACCTTCGGTGATCAGGCAGCCGGCACCGTAAATGCCGGTCGGGTGGAACTGAATAAACTCCATGTCCTGCAAAGGCAGGCCGGCACGGGCAACCATGCCACCACCATCGCCGGTACAGGTATGTGCCGATGTGGCGCTGAAAAAGGCCCGGCCATAGCCGCCGGTGGCCAGAACCACCATCTTGGCGTTGAACACATGCATGGTGCCATCGTCCAGCTTCCAGCAGACAACACCCTGACATACGCCATCGTCAGACATGATCAGGTCGATGGCAAAATATTCGATATAGAACTCGGCATTATGCTTAAGGCTTTGACCATACAGCGTATGCAAAATGGCGTGGCCGGTCCGGTCGGCAGCGGCGCAGGTACGCTGCACCGCCGGGCCATCGCCGAATTCAGTGGTATGCCCGCCAAACGGGCGCTGATATATCTTGCCCTCTTCGGTGCGCGAAAACGGCACGCCATAATGCTCCAGCTCATAAACTGCCTTGGGGGCCTCGCGTGCAAGGTACTCCATCGCGTCGGTGTCACCCAGCCAATCGCTGCCCTTGACCGTGTCATACATGTGCCACTGCCAGTGATCCGGCCCCATGTTCGACAATGACGCGGCAATACCGCCTTGCGCGGCCACCGTGTGCGACCGGGTCGGGAACACCTTGGTCACGCAGGCGGTGCGCAAGCCTTGTTCGGCCATGCCCAGAGTGGCGCGCAGACCGGCGCCGCCAGCGCCGACAACCACAACATCATAGTCATGGGTTTCATATTCATAAGTTGCCATTGTGTCAGACCTTCAAAGCGCGATATTTCAGAGTGCTATTTTTACAGTGCTACTTTTACAGTGCTATTTTCGCGAGGGCAAACAACCCCGTAGCCGTCAGGCCATAGCTTAGGATAGTGGTGATCAGGATCAACACCTTGCGGGTGGAGTGATAGGTATAATCCTCAAACACCACCTGCATACCTTTGCGAAAATGCTGCATGCCGATCACCAGCATCAAGCCGGTGACAATCGCCGGGATGGGGCGAGAGAATACTTCCAGAACCTCGGCGTGACTACCGCCCAGGGCAGAGCCGAAAATATACAGGAAAGTCGGCACAATCAGGGCCAGGCCGACGGCGCTGACCTGCATGTAGCGGTGGTGTTCCGTGCCGGAATGGGCAGAGCCACGGCCAGTTGCGCGTTTGCGATCGGTGATGAATTGCATGGCGTCGCCCCTTATTGGATTATTATCAGTGTCAGGATGGTCAGGATCACTGATCCGGCGACCACCGCCCAGCCAAGTTTTTCAGCCGTTTCAACCCCGAGTCCGTGACCCGCATCAAACAGCAGATGCCGCAAGCCGCCAAGATAGTGATACCAAAGCGCCCAAAGCGAGAGGGTCATCACCAGATCGCCAAACCACGAGGTGATGAAACCATTGGCCAGCTCGTAAGCCTGCGCTGATGAGGCCGCTGCCAGCAACCACCAGACCGCGAGGAACGTAGCCCCGATCAGGGAAATCCCGGTCAATCGGTTCAGGATCGACGCAATGGAGGTCAATTGCGGTCGGTAAATCGTCAGATGCGGTGAAAGTGGGCGCGGGCGGGGGTTGGTATCGGCCATGTCGGCTCCTTGATCCTGAGTAGTTGGCGATCCTGAGTAGCTGGCGCTGATTTTAAAGGTTTTTCACCGACTGTCACGAGGAGAGACGTGAAAATGCGGTGGTTTTGAGGCCTCAGGTTGGATTTTTGTTAATATGTGATCACGGTTTCGTCTGCAGTGATCACAATCTCAATATTGTTAATATTTCTGTAAGGCCGGGCGGTCAATTATTGATTTTGCTGCGGTCTGATGCGTCACCTCGCGCAGTAGTTTCTTGCGAATGCGGCTGGGGTATTGTTCGAAACTGGCGGCTGAGACGACAAAAGCGCCTTCGCCGGTGATGACATGTTCATAGAAATAGGCGGTGAGTTCCGGCTCGGAGGCCTCAATGGCGATGGCATTGACGATAATGCCTGCGTTTTTCAGGGCTTGATGCACGGTATTCGGCTCAATCCCTTCGTTGGACAGGCCATCACCGGACAGGTCGATCAGGTGGCGGGTGCAGTGGGGTACGTGTTTGAAGGTCGCCATGGAGTATTGCAGCGCCTCGCCGATGGCGGTGGAATAATTGCGCCAGACGCGGGGGGCGTTGGCCACGCGGGTTGCGAAATTATCAGAGGCGGTAAAGCTGTCGATGGTGGTCCAGGGGATGGTGACCTTTTGCCGGGTCGACCCGGTCCATTGGATCAGTGTCAGTTCGGCATTAGCCAGCACCAGTGCTTCGGAGACAACCGAATCGCGCAGGGCGGCGGCAAGGCCGTCCATCTGGGTGCGGTATTCATCTTTGTCGACTGAACCTGAGACATCGACGGCCAACACAAGGGCAAGGTCACAGGCAGCAAGCGGTGTGGGGAAAACCGCCCAGGCAGCACAGCAAACAACTTTGACAAAGTCGGACATGCCGCCAAAGTAGCAAGCCGCAGACAAGAGTCACCCTTTATTTGTTCACATAAAGGACAGCACAAACGCCAATGCTGAAACGCCCAGCATGATTGCCGCGAAACGCCACGGCGTACGCACCCCCGTCGCTTTCTCAACTTGCCACGGAACCATTGTCGACGGAACGGCGACCAGCATAACGACTGCAAATATCACAAATTTGGCCCATTCCGCGCCCTGCGCCAAAGGTCCAAGGGCCAACGCCACACCGGCCAGCGCCAACGCGGCGAATGCGGCCCCAAGAACGCGGTAAAGAGCATGTAGAACCCCAAGAATATTTTCGGGGATCTGGTCGCCCATAATGTCCTTGTGATAGCTGGCCGGCACCGGCCCGCGCCCGTATTTCAACGCCATGGCCACAACTCCAACCATCACCAGGCAGTATAAGATCACCGCAACGTTCAGCATGTTCACACTTCCCATTCAAAAGGAAAGTCTAGGGTGAAGCACACTGTGAAAGCAAGTCTATGTCGGGATCAGTGCCCAATAGTCGAGGTCAAGCAGGACATCAGGCAGGTATTTGCCGTCCTCGCCTTTCAGCTCATATGGCGCGCCACCACTGGTTGCGACCAGACGCAGACGGATCGCGCCTATGCCGGGTGCATCAGTTTCGGCCTTGTCCAGCACTTCGGACCAGGCGCGGATGGTCATGCCGGCGCAGGCCGGATTGGCGTGCGCGCCGCCGTTCAGGGCGACAATCATCTGGGCGTTGGCCAACCCGTTGAACGACAGGGCGCGGGCCATGGAAATCACATGGCCACCATAGATCAGACGGCTGCCGTCGGGGCGCGCCGACGTGTCAAAATGTACTTTGGCGGTGTTCTGCCAAAGGCGGGTGGCCAGCATGTGTTCGGCTTCCTCGATGGTGACACCGTCCACATGGTCGATCTGTTCGCCAATGTCATAGTCGCCCCAGCGGTGAGGCTCACCCGCGAGCGCGAAGTTGTAATTGCTGAAATGCAGATCTTTGGGGATCGGCAATTGCGCGGCGGACACACCTTGCGCGAGGGTCGGGATCACCGTTTCGGGTGCCGGAGTCGACAGGTCGCGTTTCTTCACCATCACCCAGCGGGTGTATTCCAGTACGGAGTCGTCGCGTTGGTTCAGACCACGGGTACGGACCCAGACAACACCCGTTTTGCCGTTGGAGTTTTGTTTCACCCCAATCACTTCGGATTCGGATCGCAGGGTATCGCCCGGATAAACCGGTTGCAGCCAGCGCCCTTCGGCGTAGCCAAGGTTGGCCACGGCATTGAGCGAAATATCCGGGACCGATTTGCCAAACACCACATGGAATGCGGCGAGATCATCCAGAGGCGACGACGCCAACCCGCAGGAGCGGGCGAATTCATCCGAGGAATAAAGCGCGTGACGCGCCGGATAGAGCGCGTGATACAGCGCGCGTTCACCACCCGAAATGGTACGGGGAACGGCGTGGGTGATTGTCTGACCAACTTGGTAGTCTTCAAAGAAGTTGCCCGGGTTGGTTTTTATCATTTAATGATGCCCCAATTTAGTGTCGGGGGAATAGGTGCCTTCGACCTCTTTCACCACCGCCTGCCCACAGCGCATGACGCCATTGGCGTGGCAATAGCTGGTGGTTGGAGAGCCGTGCAGCTCCCAGCCTTTGTTCAGGGCATCCGTTACTTTGTGGCAAAAGGCGGATGTGTCGTCTTCGCTGAGAAATCTGTATAACTTCAAAAGCTTACCCTCCAAATACCGGATATCCGAGCCAATAATGCACCCCGGCGATCACGCCAAACAGAACCAGGGTGATAACGCCAAGCTTGATATCCCCGGCCAATGGCCCCGGTTCGGGGCGGGTCCAGTCGGGCTCGGATCGGTTGATCATGATCACCTGAACCACGGCCCAGGCCAGCATACCGCCAAACAGTACAATCGACGCCAGATCGCCATTGACCAGCAGGTGCGCCACCGCCCAGAGTTTGACCCCTATCAACATCGGATGGCGCATTAACCCGCGAAACCGGCCTTTGCTGGAGCCCAGCCCCATCAGGGCCACGGCGATCAGCATCAGCAGGTTGTTGATATGACGGGTCCAGCTGGGCGGTTCCCAGACCGGGACAAAATCGGCAACGCGAAAGCCGATGATCATCAGGGCAATACTTGCCACAAGGATCAAGGTTACCAGCCCTTTGCCTTTGTCGCCCATGCTGGCGCGAAGGTCGGGCAGGACGCGTTTAAAGAAATGTGCGGCGATCCACAGGATCAGGCCGAGGATCAGAAGGGTCATGTGGCTACTCCGAAGTCATGTTGGCGATTGCGTCCGACATTGCCAGTATCTCGCGGGCAGTTGCAACATGCAGGTTTTCGACGATCCTGCCGTCAACCACCGCTACCCCCTGCCCGTCGCGTTCAATTGCCTCAAACGCCTCGATCTGACGGCGGGCCAGATCAACCTCGTCCTGAGAGGGGGCAAAGGCGGTATTGGTGATGTCCACCTGCGCGGGATGGATCAGGGTTTTGCCGTCAAAACCCATGTCGCGGCCCTGGGTGCATTCCAGCTCCAGCCCTTCGGCGTCTTTGAAAGCGTTGTACACGCCGTCAACAATCACCAGCCCTTCGGCTTTGGCCGCCAACAGGCACAGGCCCAATGAGGTCATCAACGGCAGGCGGTCGGCGCGGAACCTGACCTGAAGCTCTTTGGCCAGATCGTTGGTCCCCATGACCATGCCGCGCATTTTCGGATGGGCGGCGATTTCGGCTGCG
>DAOUQK010000010.1 GCA_030625695.1 Paracoccaceae bacterium
GCCCCGTCATGACACAACGGATGTTTCAGCAGGGTCAACAACATTTCGCCCGTTAACCGACGGGTAAACAGACCGACAACGTGGCGCAGGAACCGACCGGGAGGCGAAAGCTGTAAGGGTGTGCCGGCACTGTCGTCCGGCAGGATATCCCAGCGATCCAGTGCGGCGCTAACCTGACGGGTCAGCATCCGGTCGGGGGTGATCAGTGCGGCGGTCTGACCGTCCTGCGCTGCCTGACGCAGACGCAAGGCGATGGTCATCGCCTCAGACCGGGGCGAGGCGGCCTCGATCAGAGTCATGCCTGCGGTGGCCTGCACCAGATCGTCCAACTTCGGCCCTTCGGTCATCCAGGCATCGGTGACGGGCGCTGGGCGAAAGGCAAGTGATATCAGCTTGTTACGGCTTTCCGAGGGTGGTTTGGTTGTCGTCCAGGGGTTTATGTCGCCCGGTTCAATTTCAAAGGCATGCATCAGGTTGGTGAAACGGTACTGAGGATGGTCTTCCGACCCCTTTGCCCCGGCCAAATGCGCCCAAACCGTATCTGGCTGGTCAATGTCATACCCGGGCAGCACCACTGCCCCTTGCGGCAATTGCGCAACGGCCTTCATCAGCATCAGGGTGGTGCCCCGCGACCCGGTGGAACCGGCCAGAATGACCGGGTGTTCGGGTGGATTATCCTGCCATTTCGCCACCAGATCTTCGACAATCAATCGCTGGCGTTCCTGCGCGTCCAACCCGGACCCGGCAGCGGTGAAATGATCGGCAATGGCAAAGAACGATTGCGCCCGGGCCCAGTGTCCAGACATGTCCTGAACGTCCAGATCACGGATGGTTTGCGCGTCAACCCCTTCGCCGTGCATTTCCTCGATCAGGTTGGCCAGGCTGTCTGCCAGATCATATTGCGTGGCACGGGCGGCCAGATCGGGTTGTTGGTCCAGCAATTTGCTGATCAGTTGCACCAACTCCAGACGGCGACGCAAAGGCGGAATTGAGGGTGGAATCCGGGGGTTTGTCAAACCCTGCTCAAGGTCGGTAACCAGTGAAATATGCGGCAACAACCGTGGCGGCCCGGCGATCAACAAGTCCGTCAACCGCCTGCTCATGCGGCGGGTATTGACGATCAGATGGGTTTTTGCCCAGACCTTGGGGTCGGTCGCGCCCAATCGCATTTCTAACCCGGCAAGCAAGGCGCGCGGGAAATCGACACCGGGGGCAAGGGCAAAAACACGGGGGGTCTGGCAGGGATCAAACATCGGGATTCACCAGCAGAGATTCAGCCAGAGTAATGCCTTCTGGCCGACCAACATCGCACCATTTGCCGGGATAAACGCCACAATAGAGCCTGTTATTGGCTGCCACCCGATCCCAAAGAAGGTTCAACGAAAAGGCGGTTTCGGCAATATCGTGCAAGCCGTCGGTCTTAAGGATTTGAACGCCGCCATAGACCAGACTTGATCCCCGCTTTAGCCGCCCCTTTTCGTCAGCGTCAAAGTCCCCAGCGCCGTTATGTCCCAATGCCTGCGCTACGGGAATGCACATCAGTAAGGCATCCATGAAATCAGGGTCCCAGGCCTTGCCAAGCAAGGTCAAAGGGTTCGGACCCTGCCACACAGCGTCCGGGTTCAGCGTATAAACCGGATCACTTCCCAACAACGGCAAGGCCGCGCGTAACCCGCCTCCGGTTTCCAATATCTGCGGCTCATGGGAAAACTGCACATCAAATGGGGTCAGATGCGCCCTTAACTGATCGGCGCGGTAATGCAGGTTCGCGACAATTGTAGTTGGTTGAACTGCGCCCGCTAACGTTAACGCATGATCAATCAGCGACCTGTCTGCCACCTGAATCAGTGGTTTTGGCAGGTCTTTGGTCAGCACGCCCATACGGCTGCCAAATCCGGCAGCAAAGATCATTACGGCGCTTGGTTGATTGTTCATTTTGCGACCAGCTTTTGCAGATTTGCCTTGGTTGGATGGGGCAGGATATCGGTCAGGGACGCAGCAACCGGCGCCAGCGGCGGGTGTTCCAGCCCGCGCATCAGATGCCCCCAGGTACGGGGGATGAGTTGGGCATATCTTGGTTTACCCAACGTGCTGGCCAACCTGGCAAAGACCGCCAGAATCCGTAAATTGCGTTGAACGCCCAGCACGGCATAGGCGTCACGGAATGCGGCGTCGTTTTGACCGGTCTGACTGATGTAATAAGTGATCATTTCCTGTTCCAACTTGGCGGGAACGTCCCGGCGGACATCCTGCAACAGCGATACCAGATCATAGGCCGGATGGGCCAGCATGGCGTCTTGAAAATCAAGCAAACCAACCCGTGCCACGCCGATGCGATCCGGCAACCACAGCAGGTTTTCGGCGTGGAAATCACGCAGGATCATCACCGGGTCGCCTTGGGTTTTCTGGTCAAGCAACGCCCGGAATTCGGTGGTGAACCTGGCGGCATCACCGGGGGTCGGCCCGCTCAGAGCCTGCACCCATGTTTCGAAAACCAGACTGGCCTGCTCGGTCATCAGCTCCGCATCGAAATGCACCAAATCGGGCGGCCTTTCCCGATGCAGAGCAATCAAAGTGTCGACTGCATTTTGGTACAAAACAGACTCAGATCCAGGGTTTTCCAGTACCAAACGGGCAAAAAGATCATCTCCCAGGTCTTCCAGTAACAATAATCCATTGCTGTAATCTTCGGCCAAAACCTGCGGTGCGCTCAGGCCAATTCCGGACAGATAACGGGCAATTGTTGTAAACGGGCGGATATCCGGGTTGGTGTCAGGCGGGGCGTCCATCAATATCACCGTCTCACCCGTATGAGAGCAAAGCCGCTCGTATCGACGCATCGACGCATCGGGCGCGAGGTCGGTTCTGGTGGCCGCGTCCCAGCCGACCTGGCGCAGAAACGCGACGATCAAAGCGTTGCGGTCAGGAGTCATGCGCGAGGTCACCAAGCAAAGCCGCCCACCGGTCAGCGGTTGACGCGAGCGTTATAAGACGGGCATTTTCATCGTTCTGGTCAGGTTTGAACGTCACGTTCAACGCTTGCGGGGGCGTAAGAGGCCCTAGCAATTCGGGCCATTCGATCAGGCAAATCGCGGTCTCCATGGCGTCGGCCAATCCCAGTTCTTCGATCTCGTCCAAAGCGCTTAGGCGGTAAAGATCAGCGTGCCAAACCTCGGCTATATCTGCCTCGTAGGTTTGCACCAAAGTGAACGTCGGCGACGGCACATCTTCGGGGGTTTTCAGCAAGGACCAGATCAAATGCCGGGCAAAGTGGGTTTTGCCAGCGCCAACCGGGCCGCTTAGCAACAGACAATCACCGGGGCCAAGATTGCCACCAATCCGTTCGGCCAAGTCTGTGGTTTGTTCGGGGTTTCTGATGGGAAGGGTAATGCGCATAGGCCCACAATGACCGCCCCTTTCAGGCGCTGCAAGCGTGATTGCAGCGTTTCAATGCTCCTTTAGAACGCTTTAGACGTTATCAAATTGCTCAACCCGCGTCACCGGCATATTGGTATTTCCCATCTGCCGACCTTTGTGATCGCGGGTGAAAACAACCATCGTTGCGCCATGGCTGATCGGGATAACCCTGCATGTTATGGCTTGGCCCGTCACTAATTGCATCTGATCCTGCCACTCGGCCCGGGTGTCGCGCAATCCGACAAATTCCCTAACCTCACCCAAAACCGGTGTCGGGTGACACAGGCCTTGCCAGGTGCGTGTCGCATCCAGCACCGTCATCGGTACAAAACTGCTCTCGGGGTCGACGCCCCACATCTCTCGATAGGCACGGTTGGCAAAACACAACCCGCCGCGATCGGAAAAGACGGCTATTGCGTCGTCCATCTGATCCAGCATGGATTGATTAATCTCAAGATCCGTTCTGAATTGCCGGGTCAGGGTGATTTCGGCGGTAATATCTTCGATCAGAAACGCCACGGCCCCGTCGGGATGCGGCCGGCCAGTGACCGAATAGACAGCACCTGACGGTAAGGTCCAAGTTTCCTGATACCGCCCATCCGCCGCCGCCGCGACAAGATCGGCCATTTGCTGACGCCAACTGCTGTAATTCTTGGGTTCCGGCATCATTCGCTGATCGCGCAGGCGGTCGAAAAAGGAAAACAGATTAGGTCGCGCGCTCAGAAAATCGGCGGGCAGTGCAGTCAAGTCAATCAAGGCTGGATTGAACAGGGCCAATTGCCGGTGCCGATCAAAAATCGCCAGCCCGATTGACAGATGCGCAAATGTTTTGGCCAAGGTCTGAACGAAATTGCGCTGGGCCTGTTCGGCATCGACTACAGCATTGATATTAACGGTATAACACAGCAGGTTATTGTCCCGCTGAACCACAAAAATGTTGTACCACAGTTTTTGCCCGCTCTCTGCGATGGCAATGCTGGTGCGGGTCATCTTACCGGCCTGCCGCTTGCAGGACACAGAAGGGAACAAGATCGGCAACGGGCCAGCTTTGTCGCCGGAAACTCGTTCGCACAACTGGTCATAAGCCAAATTGCTCCAGACGATACTGCCATCCAGGTTGGCCTGCCACGCAGGAACTGGTGCATTTTTCGCGAGATTATACGGTATCTCAGCATCCATTATCGCAGTAAAGGCAGGCGCTTGGTCTGCGGCAACATCGCACAGTACGACGCGGGTAACGCCATCAATCCACTCGCACGTGGCCTGCCCTTTGTCGTCACGTCCTTTGGCCGGGATTACCAGCGTCTTTTCCAAACGAATTTCGTCGGGGTTTTCCGGGAAACCGGGAAACCTTTTGGACAAGGCATCATGCAGCCGGGTCCAATCAAATCCGGGTTCGTCAGTCTTGAATGCAGCGCAGGCGCCGGTTGAGGCCTCGATCAAGTGGGTGTTATCAAACAACAATACCTGAGTGAGCCTTTCCGTTTGATTTCCCAACCAACCGCCGGTTCTGCCATGTTTCGGTGTCAGCCAAGTAACCGCTGCAATGGCCACAACGCTGCAAAGCAAGGCGACCAACAGCCAATCCAGCCACGCAATTTCCTGCATCAAATGATCCGTCCCATCATGCCTTTTCCCATAGGTAACGCCACCATGCAGGATTAATGGTTAACGACGGCTTAACGCTGTCCAATACTTTGTTTTGCGTTCAAACCCTGATCGGTTGATTGGCCCCTGTTGGGATGGCATCGGGGGTCATTTGGGCGTCAATTTTACTACGCGGCCAAACCACGTCCACAACCGCGCCCCGTTGAGAGTGGTGCGCATTCTGTTTAAGGCGCGGATCGTCGGCATTGGCAAAGTTCAACTCGGCACCCGAGCGTTCCAAAAGGGTTTTGGCAATGAACAGACCCAGACCCATGCCCTCATATCCGGGGCGCGACAACTGATCGGCCCCGGATCGGCGAAAGCGAATGAAAGGGTCGCCAATGCGGCCGATAAAATGCGGAGGAAATCCGCTGCCATCATCCTGAATTCGGATGGAAATACTGTCCTCGGACCACACCGCTTCGACCCAGACGTTGGCTTTGGAAAAGTCCACGGCGTTCTGGATCAGGTTGCGCAGCCCGTGAATAACCTCGGGTTTCCGCAGGATCGAAGGTTGTTGCAGGCTTGCACCAAGGTCCGGTCGTTCGCTGAAATGGATGATCTTGCCGCGATGCATATGCGGTTCAGCCGCTTCCTGGATGACGGTACTGATTGGTGCCTGCCGCAGGTGCAGATCATCTTTGCCGGCCCGGCCCATGTCGCGCAAAATATCGCGACAACGGTCGGCCTGCTGGCGAATAAGGGCGGCGTCTTCTTGCAGGTCGGGGCGGTCGTCCAGCTCTTCCATCAACTCGGCACTGGTAAGTTTGATGGTGGCCAGGGGCGTGCCCAATTCATGCGCAGCAGCAGCCACCACGCCGCCCAGATCGGTCAGTTTCTGTTCACGCGACAAGGCCATGTTGGTGGCGGCCAATGCATCGGACATCGACTGGGTTTCCGAACTGATCTGCAATGAATAAGCGCCAATGAAGACAATGGCGATGACCATCGCCACCCAATTACCAAAGACAAACAGATCAGGAATGCGCAATGTCCCGCCTTGGCTGTCGATCAGCGGCAGATGGTTCTGGCCCAGCAACGTCACCAGCAATATCGTGGTGGTGCCAATGATCAGTGTCGATCTTAACCCCATGACATTGGCCGATATGATCACCGGGCCAAGCAGCAAAAGCGCAAATGGATTGTGCAGCCCGCCCGTCAGATACAGCAGGAATCCCAGTTGCAGGACATCAAACATGATCATCAGAAAGTTTTCGTATTCTGAAAGGCGTTTATTCTCGGGAAAGGCAAACATGGCGATCAGGTTGACCACCACCGACGCACCAATGGCAACAATGCAAAACAGCATTTCCAATTGCAGGTGATACATCTGCTGGGCCACCGAAATGGCCGTGACCTGACCGATGATGGCCACCCAGCGTAACAGGATAAGGGTTCTTAGCCTGATCCAGCTGCTCCGCTCGTGTCCCAGCATTAAGTGTGAACCCCTTTTGGGCATGTGATCTCCTGTCCTGTTGCAACGCGCGCACGTGGTGATAAAGGTGCGCGTCGATAGGGATCAGTATTCCTCAGATTAAAGGATTTGTCACATGCAACGTACGTTTGCGATCGCCGGTGCTGCGGTTATCATCACATTGATTGGCGGTATTTGGCTAGCGACCCTGTTTACCGGGCCGGACGATCAGTTTGCCACTTGCCGTACTTCGGCGGTTGCGGGCGGGGTTAATCAGATTGGCGGGCCGTTTGAACTGCTGAATTCCAAGGGCGAGGTTGTGACCGACAAAGACGTAATCACAGGCCCCTCTTTGCTTTACTTTGGCTATACGTTTTGCCCGGATGTTTGCCCGTTAGATAACGCCAGAAACGCCGAAGCAATTGATTTACTTGAGGATAACGGAACATTGGTCACCCCGGTGTTCATCTCGATCGACCCGGCGCGTGACACACCCGAAGTTGTCGGTGATTACGCCCATAGCCTTCACGAACGGATGATCGGGCTGACCGGCTCGGCGGCGCAGGTCAAAACCGCCAGTCAGGCCTATAAGACGTATTACAAGGCGCACCCGGCTGAGGATGATTATTACCTGGTTGATCATTCGACGTTCAGCTATCTGGTCTTGCCCGATCATGGATTTGTTCAGTATTTCCGGCGTGACACCCCCCCGGAAGTCATGGCTGAACAAATCGCCTGTTTTGTGGATAACCAATAGATGCAACCCATTGTTTGACCTTTGACCTCGTGGCGCTAATACTGTTAATCCAGCGAACAGGTAAATTTAGCCAAGAATGAGGGACCAGCATGGCCGACATTGCCCTGCAAGAAATTGGACCGGACAAGTCACTTTTACTGGTCGATGATGACGAACCATTTCTGCGTCGTCTGGCCAAGGCCATGGAAAAGCGCGGATTCTCGGTTGAAACCGCTGGGTCGGTCGCGGCCGGCCGGGCCATCGCCACAGCGCGCCCTCCGGCCTATGCGGTGGTTGACCTGCGGCTTGAGGATGGCAATGGCCTTGATGTGGTCGAAGTCCTGCGCGACAAGCGGCCCGACAGCCGGGTTGTGGTGCTGACCGGCTATGGCGCGATTGCCACCGCTGTCGCTGCGGTCAAGATAGGTGCCACTGATTATCTGTCCAAACCTGCCGACGCGCGCGATATCACCAACGCCTTGCTGGCTCTGCCCGATGAACTGCCCCCGCCGCCGGAAAACCCGATGAGCGCGGACCGGGTGAGGTGGGAACACATTCAGAGAGTTTATGAACTGTGTGACCGGAATGTCAGCGAAACGGCGCGGCGGTTGAACATGCACCGTAGGACGTTGCAGCGGATATTGGCCAAACGCAGTCCGCGGTAGATTTCAATCGGCACGCTCATCAAGCCATAAATGGCTTTCTTCGCGGCTTTACAGGGCTGACAACAGCATGGAATGGCGTTTGGTCAAGGCGTCGCGGGCTTCTACGGGTGGTCGCAATACCAAGGAAAGCCTCCTAATAGTCTCTGATTCCACTTTACCAAACAGCTTATCCGCCTCAGCCTCGGAAAACCCTGCAAGCTGCACGGCCTCAAGCCAGGCGGATATCTTATCGGCCCGTTTGATCGCCTTCTTCACGGCGCCAGGCAATGTGGCGGGCAGGCCAAACCGGATGTGAATGGCTGCCGTCAACCGGTCGTCCAATGCGGAATAACCCGGCCCCACAGCAGATTTGACTGGCGATATCATGTCGCCAATCACATATTCCGGCGCGTCGTGCAGCAAGGCCGCCAGCCGCCATTTGGTCGGGGCATTGGGGTTCTGGAGGCCATAGATTTCTTCCACCAAAAGCGAATGTTCGGCCACCGAATAGGCAAAATCCCCTTTGGTCTGCCCATTCCAGCGCGCAACAAACGCCAATCCGTGGGCGATATCTTCGATCTCGATGTCCAAGGGTGTCGGGTCCAGCAGGTCCAGCCTGCGACCAGAAAGCATCCGTTGCCAGGCGCGGGGTTGTTTCATATTTCAATGCTCGGTTTTGGGGTCGTCCAGCCCTGAATTTGACCCAATCTTCCCAAAAATGCCAGCGGATTACATCGTGAAATACAATCTTGCACTACGAACTCGGAAAGCACGGTTTCGACGCTTTTGGACATTTGCCATGCTTTTGCCACATTTGCCGCGCAGCATTAAGGCATCCTGAACCAATGCTGCCAACCGGATAGAATGCCCGTTTCTTAATGGACATAGATCATTTGGTAGCGTGACGGTCAGGATAATCAGGTCGAGGGGGGCGCGTCTCTCCTCCCTGCGCGCCCTTCTCAGGCATTCATTTGCAATTGGAAAGGGCTTGTCATGTTCAAATGCACACAAGGACTTTTACTGACTCTGGCGTTAACGACCATATCATCCCCTGCTTTGGCCGCGAAGTGCGCCGAGCGGGCACAGATTGTGGAACGTCTGCAATCCAAGTTTTCGGAACAGCTTACCGTTGGTGGATTGCAGCGGGCAAAATCTGCAATGTCAGTGATGGAAATCTGGGCGTCAAAAGAAACCGGGACCTACACAGTGTTGTTAACGGACCCGAACGGAACCAGCTGTATCGTCGCCGCCGGAACGGATTTCTTTGAAGCGGTGCGCAAAGTCGCTAAAAACGATACCGCTAGCTAAAAGGGCTCTAACAAAGGGATTTCGATAGATAATTGGCTAAATTATACGCCGATTCCGACCCAATTCCTTCAAAATTGCACGGGATCGTTTCCAGAGTTCACTCGCAAGACCGCCGCTGAATACCTATATTTGAAGTACAGCAAATCCCGGGTGCCAGCATCCAAACGTTAAGACGGGCACCCTCCAACCCCAAGGAGACCCTCATGTTCAAACGTTTATTTTCCGCAGCTTTAGTCTTTGGCGCAGCCGCAATCGCCCCGCCTGCCATGGCGCAGGCCGTCACTTGCCTGCCTCGCGATGCCCTGGTGAGCAGTCTCGAAACCTCCCATGGCGAACAATTAACCGGCGGTGGGCTTCAGAACGCGGCGCGGGTTATCGAAATCTGGAGTTCCGATAAAACCGGCAGTTTCACGGTCTTTATTACCCGAACCGACGGCATGGCTTGTATCGTTGCGACCGGTCAGAATTGGCACAGTTCTGTCCCGCACGTCACGCCCGAAGGTGTGACCGGATAGAGCGTGATGCGTTGATCTGAATATTTGAATCCGATCAAACGCAAAATGCTCTGGATGTGTCAAAGGCGCCGGGCTTTTGCCCCCCAAAACCCCGGCGCCATTTACCCCAATTCAGTTAAGCACCGAAAACTCAATCCGGCGGTTTTTGGCCTTGTTGGCGCGAGAGTTGTTTGGATATAGCGGATTGGCCTCGCCATAACCGACAACCTGCATCCGCCCACCGTCAATCCCCTTGGACTGCAAATACTGACCGACCGAATTGGCCCTTTTCTGGCTAAGACGTTCGTTGGTTTTGGTGCTGCCGTCCGAATCCGTATGCCCGCCAATCTCGATCCGCAGGTCAGGACAGCGGTTGACGATATCATAAAGGTTGTCCAGCAGCGGCTTGCTTTTGTCCGCCAGCCGGGAGCTTCCGGCAGCAAAATATATGTTGCCGGTGCGTGACAGAATTTCAAACCGTCCGACACAGGCCTCTCGGTCCAGATTGCCCTTTACCTCAATTGCGGCCGATCCGGGGGTGACGGCCGTCGTCACCAACGCCAGATCAGGCGGGGTTCCAGGGCTGGAACGGTCGAATACAAAGTCGAAACTGACAATGCCCAACGGCACGATTGTGACATTCGCCGCTTCTTGCAGCTTTTCACGCCCCGCATCCAGATTGAAATCGGTCAGCGTCAGGGCGATTGGCGTCGTCGCCGATACGGTAACCCGGTCATTGTTGATCAAGGCGATGGCGACTTCGGCCGTTTTGTTCACGGTAACCCCATGCAATGACAGAGTGAAATCCAGATCAATCAGCTTGCGCCGAGTGTTGTGCAGATCCAACAAAACGCTTGGGTCCAACTGTGCCGTGATGGTGGCCTCGGGGTGCAGGAAGGTTTCAAAGAACAGGAACCGCATCCGCACGTTGCGCAAATCAACCTTGGTATCGACCGAATCCAGAAGAACCCGGATCTGGGCCTTGCCGCCTTCGGTGATAAGCCCGCTTAGGGTAACAAACGAATTGGTTTCCGCCTTGTTGCCCTTCTTTACTGACATATACCGCAGCTTGGAATCATCTGGATTCAGGGTCCAGCCGTTCTCAAACGGATCAGCACTCTGGGCGGTGGCACTAAGCGGTAAAAGGGCCGCGAGGGTGAGAAAAGTCAGCGTAATGAACAGATGTTTGAAAATGGGTTTCATGGTATCCTCTTGAGAATGCGGTAGGGTGACAGGCACTGAAATCAGGTGTGACTTTTCACCGACACTAGCAGCAAACTTGCTTTACGGAACGGAAAAAGCGATAGTTCTCAGGATTTTCGCCTTATTCAAGCCAAACATGCTAATCATAAGTATGTTGTAATGCATTCGCAGTAACTTGGCTGTAACATCGTGTTTCGCCAGTTCAGGTAACAAACTTAAGGTAAGAAATTGTTGTTGATTGTCAGAACTTTGATCGTTGCGTTTACATTCATGGCTACGGCCCTGCAGGCCGAAGAGCGGTTGGCACTGGTCATTGGCAATTCGTCATATGGTACGGTTTCTCCGCTGGAAAACCCGATACGTGACGCTCGGTTGCTGGGTGGCGCGCTTGAGGTGCAAGGGTTCAAAGTGACTCTTTTGGTCGACAGCACTCAGATTGATATGAAACGCGGGATTGCCCAATTTGGTCGCGATTTGCGCAATGCCGGGAAAACGGCCACCGGGCTGTTCTACTATGCCGGCCACGGGGTTCAGTCGTTTGGCTCCAACTTTTTGCTACCTGTTGATGTTTCGCTAAGCGACGCTGCCGATCTTGATCTGGTGGCGGTAGACGCGCAATCAGTGCTGCGGCAGATGTTCTCGGCCCGCAACAAAACCAATATCTTCATTCTGGACGCCTGCCGCAATAATCCCTTCACGGATATCCCGGAATTCAATGATTCCGGCCTGGCGGAAATGCAGGCCCCGACTGGCACGTTCCTGGCCTATGCCACAGCACCCGGCGAGGTGGCGTTGGACGGGTTGGACGGCAACAGCCCCTTTACACAGGCCGTAGTGGCTGAGATGAGCGCGCCGGGCCTGCCAATCGAACAGATGTTCAAACAGGTACGCATATCGGTTCTGGAAAAGACCAACGGCCAGCAGACGCCGTGGGATACATCCTCGCTGACCGGAGATTTTTCCTTTGCCGAGGCCACGGTTCTAAGTTCCGCCGATCTTGAGGCGCAGCAATTATGGAACTCGGTTCAGGTCTCGCGCGATCCGGTTCAGATCATGCTTTTCCTGCGCGGTTATCCCGATAGCCCGCAGGTTAAGGAAGCCCGGTCACTTTTGGCCGAAGTGATAGATCAGGAACTGACCGGGGAAAAACCGGTTCAGCCGGCCGTGGTTCAGGCGGGTCCATCACAGACCGAGCAAAAAATGTTTGAGGCGACGCAGGTTGATCCGAGCGTTGGCAGCTATCAGGCGTATTTGCAAAGCTTCCCGGATGGTGTGTTTGCTGAATTTGTCACGACAGAATTGGCCGCACTAGAGAAAAAGACCAATCTTGACCCGGACGGCGAAGGTGTTCCGCCCAAGGTCGAAACTGCCGAAGCCGCTGCAACGCCGCAACCAGTAGAACCTGCCAGTACGGTCAGCTTTACACAGGCACTGTTGTCCGAAGTTCCAGAAGTTGCCGGCCGCTCAATTGCCGACCTGATTAAGTCCTCGCCGATCTTTCCGCCAATCGACGGCCTGCCAGAGGCGTATTGGAAGGGCCAGGACTGCAGCAATTGCCACCAGTGGACGCAAGAAACGATCTGCACCCAAGCCAACACCTATCTGAGCCAGAACGCAGAGCGGTCGCTGAACAAACAACACCCGTTTGGCGGAGCACTTAAACTGAATCTGAAAACCTGGGCTTCGGGTGGGTGCAACTAAGCGCGGGTTTGAATCTGATGCCTAACGCGCTGCTGTTGAGACAAAGAAATAAACCCATTCACCTTTGAAATCCGCGTTTCGTGCCCGGGCATTTGCGACTTGTTCCTGCAACCATTCCAGATACTCGGCCGCCGGTTCCTGAATTGGGCGCAAACCCTCATAGAGCGGCTCTGACGCGGCAAAAGCTACGGCAATTTCCTGGCCGTATGGTGGGGAAATGACCAGTTTCAAACCGATATCCTGCATGGTTTTGGCACCAATCTGCTGTGCTGCCTGGGCGTTGGCCTGCCGCAGGGGCGCATATTCGTTCGGCTCAAGGTGCAGAACCATGCCATCGGCATCGAAATAGTCAAGATAGATGAACGCGTCATAGTCAGGCGCGGTCATGTCCAGCGACAACAAATCCCCGTCGGAAAACTTAAATACCTTGGCGTGGGTATCATTGCCAATCACCAAAGGGTTGGTGATCTGATCGGTTGATTGCGGCAGGCCAACCCCGGCGATACCCGAAAGCGCGCCACATTGCGGGCGCGGCAGGATCAGGATGCTGTCGGAAACGGTGATATTTACCCCCATCTGCGCCTGTAACGCCGCCAGAACCGGCGCGCGCAGGTCGTCCTTGGGGATATGGCCTTTGACTTGCAAAGTGGCGGTATCAGGATCGAACGAAACCTGCATCCGTGAACAGGGCACCTGAGCCAAAAGACCGGCCACCCCATCGCGCAGCTGATCGCCCGAGGTGGTGATGTCGCCGGGTTGCATGAAACTTTGAAAGGCGGCGATGGATACCGGATCAACATCGCCTTCGCCGCCGGAAAACGCCAGTGCAGCCTTTAGTTTCTGGGCGTCGGGTGTGGTGGGGGTGACATAATCACTTTGTGCTGCGGCTTGGGGAATGGCGACGGGCGCGGGTTCGGCAATTGAAACTGTGTCGGATGGGGCGGGTTGCGGTTGCATCGTTGCAACAGCAGGGATGGCCACCGGGAGGGGTTTGGCGGTTGGTGCAATCGGTACGATTGCAACGGCGGGTTGGGCGACGGGCAAAGCGGTTTGGGCCCGAACCACCGCCTGTAACGCCGACACTGTTGGTGCGACGGCGGCTGTCAGGCTTGCCGGGGTGACTTGGGTCGGCTGCAACCGGGGTGCCGGCTGGGATGTGGCATTTAGCCGGGCGGTTGCGGGGTTTGACTGAGAGAGTGTTTGTTTTGGTGCGTCAATCAGAGGTGTCGGCGCTGTATCAGGCTCTAATTGGGGAACAACGGTGGCGTCCGGGGTGGTTTGAACCACCGCCAGCACGGGCTTTGCAACTTCCGGGGCCGCCGGAGGGGGGGAAGCATCCGGGCGCAATAACTCAGTTTTTGGCTGCGCAACCCGTGCTTCGGACCGAGGGATCGCGCCGGCATCCAGTGCTTGACCATCCGGCGTGTTGGTATCGGTTTGCTCACTCTCGGGCTGTTGTTCCTGCGCTTCGGTGCGGTCCAGCTGATAGGCCTGAACCTCCAATTCGCTGGTGGGCAATGGCTGATCCGTGACGGGGTTGGGCTGAATGGCAAAGATCAGCAGCGCCAGCAACCCAACGTGTGCCACCACCGAACCAATCAGGCCAAGCGCCCAGATACCGACCCTGTTCATGGTTCCGGCGTCGGCGTGACGACCAGAACCACGTCCCTGACGCCGATGCCTTCGGCCCAGCCAACCAAAGGCAGAACATGGCGTAACTCTGCGTCACGATGGGCGTTGACTCGCAACCTCAGGGTTTCATCCTGACCAAGCATTATGGTCAGTTTTGCCTCTAATTCGCCCCGGGTCATTTCAAAACCGTCCAGCGCCATCGCGCCGGTCTGGGAAATGGCAACTGTCGCGCCCCCGGCTGGCATGTCCTTGCCGCTTTGGGCGATGGGCGGTTCAACGGTAAAGGGGGCTGTGGCGTCCATCCGACCGATGATCATGAAAAACACCAGCAGGAAAAATACCACATCAATCAGGGCGATGATCGTCTCGGAATCCTGGTTGTTTCTAGGGCGGTTCAGTTTCATGGGCGTGCCTGCAACCGGATCACACGCAGACGAACCACCCCGGCTCGCGTTGCCACATCCATCACCGATATCAGGCTTTGAGTGGTTGCCGCACCTGAAGGCAGAACCACCACTTGCGTCAGCGGTTCACCCCTCAATCGTTGCCGCAGCACGCTTTCCAGATCACGGTCTGTTAATGCCTGCCCGCGAATGACCGCCGCCCCTTCCGAGCCTAATCGGATCATCAATGTGCTTGTTGCCTGCCCATCACTTGCTGGCGCCTGGGTTTGGTCCTGCTGCCGCACCGCCGGGATCATGTCCAGGTTCAGATAGGTTGAGGTGACCATGAAAAACACCAACAGGATCAACATCACGTCGATCATCGGCACCAGCGATATCAGCGCCTTGGGCTTTATTGGTCGTTTCAGGGTCAGGTTGGCCAAGCGCCGCTCCTTTTCGGCTCTAAACCGGGGGGTTTTCGTTGATCAGCAACAATTCACCCACAGCGCTTTCCATCATCTGAGCCGAGCTGTCGATCCGACCAGCCAAAAGGCTGGCACCAACAGCGGCCGGAATCGCCACCACCAGGCCCACGGCAGTGGTCAGCAAGGCCTGCCAGATACCACCGGCCAAAACCGATGCATTGGCGGCCCCTTCGGCCCCTTCCAATTGCTGAAAAGACTCGATCATGCCCAAAACAGTGCCTAACAGACCCAATAGAGGAGAGATCATGGCGATCAGTTCCAGAATGCGAATCAGATTGTTCATACCCGCCAGTTCTTCGTTGCCGCGCCGTGCCAGCTCGCCTTCAAGCCTGTCGCCCTTGAAGCCCTTGGACAAGGCATTCATCGCGTAAACGATGATCCGGTCCGCCGGTGATTTGCCCGCCTCAACTGCCTTGAGGGCGGCGTGTTTGTCGCCCGACTTCCAGGTTTCAAATGCGCCCGACCGCAGATCAACACCGGCACGGCAATGCCATAGCTGCAGCGACTTGGCGATAATCAACGCCCAGGATATCAGCGACAAGACCGCCAATAGTGCAATGATCGGCCCGCCAGAGCCCAGCTCTTCCCAAGAGGTTGGCATGGCCTATTTCACCAATGCTGCGTTGGTTTTGCTGTTCAGATCGAGGATCGGAAAACAATCCATTTCGTCCGCGTTCTGTGGTTGGCACGAGGTGATTTCATGCAACAAGATCTCGGATATCCCGGCGCAGGAGGTTTCGGGAATTTCGAACAATTTCAGGGTGGTGCGGGCCACGGGTAAAGGGGCGGCATCAATCGCCAGAAGGCGATCAATCACCCCATTAGTGTCTAATATTGCCAGCGACATCTCGAAACCTGCAAAGCTGTTGTCGGTCTGGTTTCGAAACAGGAAAAACGCACGACACCCGCCGCTGTCGATCTCTTCGAATTTGTTTAGCTCGACCAGCAAGCGGCCAGATTCGGCAGCAACGGGCGGGGCCACGGAAAAGACCATGGCAAGGGCAATTGCAGCGCCGCCAATCAGGGATTTAAGTAAGGACATTCACACCTCCGGGTTTTTTGCGGCTTGGGTGCCGCCTGTTAGTATTAGGTTAGTTAAGGGCAGTTTAGGCATACAGGAAAGCGGAATGCACCTGTTCAGACAGGGCATCCCGGCATGTAGCAAATTGATTCTGCGTCAGATCAGGTACACTTTCCCCCCAAAAGCGTTCGGAAATTATTTGACTTTTAGCAAACGATAAGGCTGACTTACGGTCAAGATATTGTTTTTGACTGTTACACGAGTTGTTGGACTGCCCGCGGTTTTGAATGCGGGGTGTTGGTTCGCCACAAATTAAATCAGATAACCCAAATCGGGGGGAACACATGGATCCGGCTGTCCTATTACAGTCCAAAGGGGACGACTTGCCTAGTGGCGAGAACCTTGAGTATGACCCGGCGTTCACCGATATGGAGATCGCTGGTCAGCCGGGGGAAGAATCCCAGATTGGCGACGAGATCATCCATGCCGAGGACCCGGATTATCGCGATCTGGCGGAAAAGTCGTTGGTGGTGCTGGATCAAAGTCATGACATCCGCGCCGCTGTGTTCCTTGCGGACGCGATACTGCACACCGAGGGTCTTACCGGATTTGTCGGTGTAACGACTTATATACTCGGGTGTCTGACGGAATTTTGGGATACCTGTCATCCTGAGTTGGATGAAGACGATGACAACGACCCGACCATGCGGATCAACGCGGTTCAGGGACTTGGCCAGGACAGCACCGTTATCCGGTCGCTGCGCCGTACACCACTGACGGATAGTCGCAGCTTTGGCAAAATGTCGCTGCGTGAAATTGATGTAGCCGAAGGCAGGATGACCGCGCCGTCTGATATGGCGACTGTCCCGGATTCAGCGGCCGTTTCAGCCGCGTTTCAGGACACAGATGAGGAATTTCTGACCGCATCACTAAACGCGGCGCAAACGGCTGAGGACAATGTCAGGGCGATCAGTGCTGCGTTTGACGAAAACACTCCGGGGCAGGGGCCTGACCTGGAGGAGCTGATCAAACTGCTGCGCCTGATTCGCAAGAAGCTGGCCGAAAATTCATCCGCTGAGGGCGCGGCGGATATTGCTGAAGATGGCGAAGACCTGGGCGATGCAGGCGGGGCCGCACCGGCGGCGTCGATCGGCGGCGTTGTTGGCGGTATCAACTCTCCCTCTGATGTGGCCAACGCGATTGACCGGATCATTGCCTATTATCGACGCGCCGAACCTTCTAGCCCGGTGCCAATTGTGCTGGAACGTGCTAAAAGGCTTGTGGGGGCCGATTTTTTGACCATCATGGCCGACATGGCCCCGCTCGGAATTAGCAATGTCCACCTGATTGGTGGTATAGATGATGATGACTAAGACAACAGGGATCGGGGGCTGACCCCTTTCGCCAATAAAAAACATAATAAGACTACGCAAGGAGCACTAAGATGGCGAGTTCACAGAAATTCATAGCGCGCAATCGTGCGCCGAGGGTTCAGATCGAATATGATGTTGAACTTTATGGCGCGGAAAAAAAGGTACAATTGCCGTTTGTCATGGGCGTGATGAGCGACCTTGCCGGTAAATCCGAAGTGGAACAGCCCGGCATTGCCGACCGCAAGTTTCTTGAGATTGACGTCGACAACTTTGATGACCGGATGAAGTCGATGGCGCCGCGCGCCGCCTTTACCGTGCCCAACACGTTGACCGGCGAGGGCAACATGGCCGTCGATATCACGTTTGAGAGCATGGATGATTTTTCACCCGCCGCCATCGCCGCCAAGGTTGAACCGCTGAAAGAGTTGCTGGATGCCCGCACGCAGTTAAGCAACCTGATGACGTATATGGACGGTAAATCGGGGGCCGAGGATCTGATCGCCAAGATCATCCAGGACCCGAGCTTGCTCAAAACGCTGGCCGCTCAGGCAGCACCTCAAGCTGACAGCGAAGAATAGGAGAGACCAATGGCCGAAGAACAAGCCGCAGAAGCACAAGCAGACGGTGGAGCCACAGCCTTTGGGTCGAATGAATTCGCCGATTTGCTGCAAAAGGAATTCCGCCCGAAATCGGATCAGGCCAAGACGGCCGTTGAATCCGCTGTTAAGACGCTCGCTGAACAGGCGCTGTCGAATACGGCGCTGATCTCCGACGACGCCCTGCGTTCGATCGAAGGCATTGTTGCCGCGATCGACCAAAAGCTGACTGAACAGGTGAACCTGATCCTGCACCACGAAGATTTCCAGCAAATGGAAAGCGCGTGGCGCGGTTTGCATTATCTGGTCAACAACACCGAGACCGACGAACAGCTGAAAATCCGGGTGATGAACATATCCAAGAAAGATATGCACAAAACCCTGCGCAAGTTCAAAGGCACCGCCTGGGACCAGTCGCCGATTTTCAAGAAACTGTATACCGAGGAATTCAGCCAGTTGGGCGGAGAGCCATATGGCTCGCTTGTGGCGGATTATCACTTTGATCACACGCCGCAGGATGTGGAATTGCTGGGTGAGATGTCCAAGATCGCCGCGGCAGCCCACGCGCCGCTGATCACTGGTGCCAAGCCAAGCCTGTTCCAGATGGACAGCTGGTCGGAACTGTCCAATCCGCGCGATCTGACCAAGATTTTCCAGACGCCGGAATACGCCGCCTGGAAATCCCTGCGCGAAAGCGAAGATTCCAAATATATCGGCCTGGCAATGCCCCGCTTCCTGGGCCGTTTGCCCTATGGTGCAAAAACCGAACCGGTCGAGGCATTTGCCTTTGAGGAAGAGACGGACGACGCCAATTCCAACAACTATGGCTGGATTAACGCGGCCTATGGCATGGCGATGAATATCACCAGGTCGTTCAAGGAATATGGCTGGTGTTCGCGTATTCGCGGCGTGGAAAGTGGCGGAACGCTGGAAAACCTGCCGTCGCATACTTTCCCGACCACCGATGGCGGCGTTGATATGAAATGCCCAACCGAGATTGCCATTGATGACCGGCGCGAGGCGGAACTGGCCAAAAACGGCATGATGCCGTTGATCCACCGCAAGAACACCGACAACGCCACCTTTATCGGCGCGCAATCGCTGCACAAGCCTGCGGAATATGACGACCCGGATGCGACCGCAAACGCCAACCTTGGCGCACGCCTTCCGTATCTGTTCGCCACCTGCCGGTTCGCGCATTTCCTGAAATGCATGGTCCGCGACAAGGTCGGTTCGTTCAAAAGCCGTCAGGACATGGAGGGATGGTTGCAGAACTGGATCAACCAGTATGTTGATTTCAACGCTGACATTTCCTCCGAAAACGAAAAAGCGCGCAAGCCACTTGCCGCTGCCGAAGTTGTGGTCGAGGAGGTTGAAGGCAACCCCGGCTACTATTCTTCAAAGTTCTTCCTGAGGCCACACTATCAGCTTGAAGGGCTGTCTGTGTCGCTTCGTCTGGTGTCGAAACTGCCTTCCGAGAAGGGGGGCTAATTACACAACACCCTAAAGGGAAGACTAAGACCAATTATAAGACCAAGACCAAACTTTAATCATGAAAGGAATACATTATGGCCGCTAACATCTTTATGCTCTTTGACGACATCACCGGGGACGCAACCGAATCCAAGCACGAAAAGTGGGTGGTTCTGGAATCTGCAAGCTGGAGCCTGGAACGCGCTGTTGACATGACCGACCTGGGGACAACCCAAAGGGGTCACGCCAACTCAAACTTTGGTAAGCTTGAGTGCGCCACGCAGGTCGGCATCGCATCAAACGATCTGATGCTGGCAGTTGCCAACGGCACCATCCGCCCTGAAGTCACCATGCACCTGTGCCGGTCTGGCGACGCTGCTGGTGAGGGTCTGTTGGAGTACAACGTCTGGAAGTTCAAGCACTCGGTCGTTGACAGCTACAACGTGTCGATGAGCGCCGATGGCGTGCCAGAGGCCAACTTTACCCTGGCCTATCTGGCGCTGGAAGTTGAGTACAAGGAAACCGATCAGAAGACCGGCAAGCTTGCCACGAAGAACACCTTCAAGTGGAATGTTCAGACTGGTCTGTCCGAGTACTAAGCCAAACCAAATGATCCGGGCGCTCCACTCGCGTCCGGATTTTCCTTTTATACTGATCTGACCTGATCGGAGCGAAATTTATGACCCCCCAGGAACATTTGAAAGCCGGAGACCCCGATCAGGCCCTGAAGTCGCTTCAGGATCTGGTGCGTGCGGATCCGTCTGACGCCAAACTGAGGATCTTCCTGTTTCAGTTGCTGTGCGTACTGGGGGACTGGAAACGCGCAATTACTCAATTAAAGCTGGCCGCCGAAATGGACGAGGCCGCAACAATGATGGCCAAAACCTATCGCGAGGCGATCATCTGCGAAGTGTTCCGCGACAAGGTGTTTGCCGGCGAAAAGGAACCGTTGATTTTTGGTGAGCCCGAAGAATGGCTGGCCCTGCTGATTCAAGCGCAAAAACTGCTGGCCGACGGCAATCCAACCGAAGCTGCCGAAGTACGCGCCCGCGCTTTTGACGCGGCCCCGGCTGTATCGGGCATGATTGACGGTCAAAAGTTTGACTGGATCGCCGACGCCGATATGCGCATGGGCCCGGTGCTTGAGGTGATCATCAACGGGCGGTATTTCTGGCTGCCGTTCAGCGCGATTGGTACGCTGACGATGGAGGCCCCGATTGATTTGCGCGATGCGGTCTGGACCGCCGCCACCCTGACGCTGGTCAACGGAGGCGAGGTGGTGGCGTTGATCCCAACCCGCTACCCCGGCTCTACGTCCGGCGATGATGGTGCTGCCAAGCTGGCCCGAAGCACCACTTGGACGGATGCCGGCGCGGATACCTATGTCGGCACCGGCCAGCGCCTTTTGACCACGGATCAGGGTGATGTTGCCCTGATGGATATCCGCAGCCTGGTAATTGATGCCAGTATGCAAGACGGTGATGCCGTTGAGCCGACCAAAGATGGCTGACAAGACCCTAGCCGAGCGGCTGCAACCGTCGCTGTTGGACCGGCTGACCGACAATGAGCCGGGCAATGTCAAAGAATCCCGTGAAACCCGTGTGATTGACATAACCCGCCTGCGCGAGATCATTCAGCGCGATCTTTCCTGGCTGTTGAACACCAACAATATCGAAAGCACCTTTGACGTTGAGATCTATCCAAACGTTGCCCGTTCGGTGCTGAACTATGGCCTGCGCGAGGTATCGGGTTCGTTTTCCACCTCTGAGCGGGCCGAACTGATTCGCCGCTCGATCGACCGGGCAATTGCCACCCATGAACCGCGTATTATCGAAGGGTCGGTTGATGTAGAGTTGAATTCGCAAGATACCGGCAGTGACATGACCGTCGCCCTGAACATCCGCGCTGACATGTGGGCGCAGCCCTTGCCGTTAGAGCTTTATCTGCGTTCGCAGGTGGATGTGACCACCGGCGAAGTTTCTGTGGAAAGGAGCGTATAAGTGGATACGCGCCTGATGAAACACTACGAGGCCGAGCTGATGTATCTGCGCGATATGGGCGCAGAATTTGCCGAGGCATATCCAAAAATTGCCGCCCGTCTTGGCATGGAAGGGGTCGAGGTTCTTGACCCATACGTGGAGCGCCTGCTTGAAGGTGTCGCGTTCCTGTCCGCCCGGGTTCAGCTTGAACTTGAGCTGCAATATCCGGCTTTTACCGGCAATCTTCTGGAAATCGTTTACCCACATTATCTGGCCCCGACGCCGTCAATGATGATTGCGGCGTTCGAACCCGATACCGCCAACGCCGCCGTCAAAGACGGCTATGTCATTCCGCGCCACAGCGTTCTGCGCAGTCGTCTGATGGAGGGCGAACAGACGCCTTGCGAATACCGCACGGCCGCTGACATCACCATGTGGCCGATCGAAATCTCCGAGGCCGAGTATATTGACGGGCGTGGCGAACTGGTGGCCGCAGGCGTTTCCCGTAATATCGACGCCCGCGCCGGGGTCCGTCTTCGTCTGCGTCGCACCGACGGAGAGGCGATCAAAGACCTGGGCATGGACCGCCTGACGGTGCATCTTAATCGGAGTGTGGGCAATTCCTGGCTGCTGCTGGAACTTCTGTGCACCCAGGTGCGCGGCATTGCAGGCCGCTCCACCGACCGGCGTGCGGATTGGACCGAACAACTGCCTGATGCCGAAGTGGTTCAACTTGGGTTTGAGCGGGATGAGGCGTTGCTGCCCACGCCTCAGAGGAGTTTTGACGGGTATCGCTTGTTGCAGGAATATTTCGCCATGCCTGAGCGGTTCCTGTTTGTCGAATTGCAAGGTCTGCAACCGGCTCTGAAACGGGCCAAAGGCCCCGAAGTGGACATTTATATCCTGCTTGGCGAAGGGCGCAAAGAGGTGGCCCCGATGGTCACGCCCGAGGCATTCACCCTGAACGCCGTGCCCGCCGTGAACCTGTTTCCCAAACGCTGCGACCGGGTGCAGATCACCCAGCGCGATACCGAACAACATATCGTTGCCAACCGCACCGCCGGCCTTGATTTTGAGATCTACGCGCTGGATAGCGTGACTGGCATCAGCGGTGAAGGTGCGGATGATGTGGTGTTCCGGCCATTTTATTCCGAAACGGATTTCACCGCCGCTGGCGAAACCCACCCGGCGTATTACACGATCCGACGCAAAATGCGCCAGCGGTCGGAAAAAGAACGGCTGCGGGGGGTGCGAACATCATATTTAGGCTCTGAAACCTATGTGACCTTGGTGGACCAGAAACAGGCACCGTTTGCGGCAGGCATGGAACAACTGGCGGTCAAAGCCTGGTGCACCAATCGCGATCTGCCGTTGCTTTTGGCCACGGGTGACGCCGATGTGTTCCAACTGCCCGAAGGCGGGCCGGTCAAATCCGTGCGCCTTCCTGTGTCGCCAACCCGGCCCCATCCGACCCTTGCCCAAGGCGATACTGCCTGGCGGCTGATTAGCCATCTAAGCCTGAATTACCTGTCGATTGCAGGCTCTGGCAAAGGCAACTCTGCCGAAGCTTTGCGCGAATTGATCGGGCTTTATGCGCCGTTGGGCGACCGGGTGACCGAAAAGCAGCTCGAAGGCGTGGTATCGGTTTCCAGTCGCCCCATCGTGCGCCGGATGAGCGACGAAGTTTTGTCGACCGCCCTGCGCGGGCTTGAGATTACCATAGGTTTTGACGAATCATTTTTTGAAGGCACCAGTGTCTATGTGCTGGGTGCGGTGCTTGAGAGGTTCCTCAGACGGCACGCGACGATCAACAGCTTTACTGAAACCGTTTTGACAACGCAGAAACGCGGGGAAATTGCCAGATGGCGACCGGAAAAAGGCCTCAGCCGGACGATCTGAGCCACTTTGCGCGGCTCGTGGAAAACCCTGAAAAGCATCATGTTTTTCAGGCGCTTCGTATTATCGAAGCGCATTATTTCGATGCCCCCCGTCTGGGCGAAAGCCGCCGCCCGCGTGAAGATAAAGTGCGTCTGGGACAAGAGGCCGAACTGGCCTTTCCACCCTCGTCCATTGCCGATTTTCAACCCGGTCAAGATGGCAAACCCGCCCGTCTGACCAACCGTTTCTTTGGCCTGTTTGGCCCGCAAGGCCCGCTGCCTTTGCACCTGACCGAATATGCCCGTGACCGTCTGCGCAACCACCGCGATCCGACGTTTGTCGCATTCGCCAATATGCTGACCCATCGGATGATGGGCCTGCTTTACCGCGCCTGGTCTGCTGGCCAGCCTGCGCCAAGTTTTGACCGAAATGACGACCAGATGGCGCATAAAGTGGCGGCTTTGGCAGGGTTTCGCGCCAATAATCTGCAGGATCGCGATGCTATGCCCGATCTGGCCAAGCTGCATTTTGTCGGTCACCTGTCGCAGGGTTCAAAACACCCCGAGGGGTTGGTTTCAATCCTGTCGGTGTTCTTTGGCATCCCGGTGAAATTGCGCCAGTTTGTTGGGTCCTGGCTTGAATTAGAGCCTGATGACTGCTGGCAATTGGGGTCCCCCGCCGGATTGGGGCATTCTACCAGCGTCGGTCAAAAGGTCTGGAGCCGCGCGGCCAAGTTTCGCCTGCAAGTGGGGCCGCTGTCGCTTGAGGACTACAAAAGGATGTTGCCGGGGGGTGAATCGCTGGGTCGATTCACGTCAATTGTGCGCAATTATGTTGGCGATACACTGGATTGGGACATCAATCTGATCCTTGCGGGCGACGAAGTACCCCGCGCAAGCCTTGGCGGATCGACAAAGCTGGGGCACACTAGCTGGATCGGGACGCGAAAAGATATGGATGATGTGCGCGCGGATGCAGAGGATTTGTACCTCTATCCGGGCGCGGCAACAGAATAAGAACAGAATAAGCGCCGCAAAAGCGGCTGAATTTGGAAGATAGGGAAGGAATTTATCATGAGCGAGATCAGTCGGGTCGCATTGTTCGGGAAGCTGAACAAACTGGGATATCAGGCCGTCGAAAGCGCGACGGTGTTTTGTAAAATGCGGGGCAATCCCTATGTTGAGGTGGTGCATTGGATGCACCAGATCCTGAACGGGCAAGACAGCGACCTGCACCGGATCGCTCAGCATTACAATCTGGATCCGGGCAAAATCGCCAGCGAAATGACCCGCGCGTTGGATATGCTGCCGCGTGGGGCCAGCACAATTTCCGATCTGTCCGATCATCTGATGGACGGGATGGAGCGCGGTTGGGTCTGGGGTTCGTTGCTGTATTCCTCAAATCAGGTGCGCACCGGCCACTTGCTTTTGGGCATGCTGAAAACCCCGGCGTTGCGCAATATTCTAAAGGGTATATCGCCAGAACTGGCCAGTATTGGCCCCGATGATCTGGCCGATAACTTTGCCGCCGCCACCGATGGCTCGCCAGAAGAGCGGTTGGCGCCACAGGATGGGACCAGCACAGGGGCGGCCCCGGGCGAGGCGTCGGATGCGATTGCCCCGGCGCAGATGGGCAAAGAAGAGGCGTTAGAGCAGTTCTGCACCGATATGACCGAGCAGGCGCGTAACGGTGAAATCGACCCTATTGTTGGCCGGGACGAGGAAATTCGCCAGATTGTTGACGTGCTGATGCGGCGGCGTCAGAACAATCCGATCCTGACCGGCGAGGCGGGCGTGGGTAAAACGGCGGTGGTCGAAGGCTTTGCTTTGCGGATCGCCCGCGGTGACGTGCCCCCGGCGCTTCAGGATGTGCGGCTGTTGATGCTGGATATCGGGCTGTTGCAGGCCGGTGCCTCAATGAAGGGCGAATTTGAAAACCGTCTGAGGATGGTGATCGACGAGGTTCAGGCCAGCGCGACGCCGATTGTAATGTTCATCGACGAAACCCATACGTTGATTGGTGCGGGCGGTGCCGCGGGCACGGGTGATGCCGCGAACCTGTTGAAACCGGCTTTGGCGCGCGGGACACTGCGCACTGTTGGCGCGACGACATTCGCCGAATACAAGAAATACATTGAGAAAGACCCGGCTTTGGCGCGGCGTTTTCAGGTGGTTCAGGTGGATGAACCAAGCGTCTCCAAAGCGATCCTGATGATGCGCGGCATTGCTTCGATGTTGGAAGGGCACCACAAGGTGCAGGTTCTGGACGAAGGCATCGAGGCGGCAGTCAGCCTGTCGGCCCGCTATATCCCGGCGCGGCAATTGCCGGATAAATCGGTCAGCCTGCTGGATACCGCCTGTGCGCGGGTCGCGGTTTCGCAACACGCGGTTCCGGCTGAGGTGGACGACAGCCAGCGACGGATTGAATCGCTGACAACCGAGTTGGAGATCATCGGACGGGATGAAACCGCCGGATACGAAGTCGGCGAACGGCGCGAAGAAGTCGAGGCGAGCAAAGCCGAGGAAGAGGCGCGGCTTGCGGAATTGAATACCCGCTGGGAGGCTGAAAAAGCAGTCGTAGAAGGGATACTGGAGCTACGCGCCAAGCTGCGCGAAGGCGGCGCGCCAGTTGAAGGTGACGAGGCAGCCAGTGATGAGGCCGCAGAAGTAAGCCCGCTTTCCGCCGAAGAGCGGGCCGCTTTGATTGAGGAATTGAAAGCCAAAAATGCCGAGCTGGTCGAGGTTCAGGGCGAAAGCCCGCTGATCCTGCCAATTGTCGATCATCAGGCGATTGCATCCGTCGTGGGCGACTGGACCGGTATCCCCGTGGGACGCATGGTCAAGGACGAGATCGAGGTGATTCTGAAGCTGGAAGACCACCTTGCAAAACGGGTGATCGGTCAAGATCATGCGATGAAGATGATCGCCAAGCGCATTCAGACAAGCCGTGCCGGGTTGGACAACCCATCCAAGCCGATTGGCGTGTTCATGCTGGCCGGGACGTCGGGTGTGGGTAAGACCGAAACCGCGCTGGCACTGGCAGAAGTTTTGTACGGAGGCGAACAAAACGTCATAACCATCAATATGTCCGAGTACCAAGAGGCACATACCGTAAGCAGCCTGAAAGGCGCGCCTCCCGGCTATGTCGGTTATGGCGAGGGTGGCGTGTTGACCGAAGCCGTCAGGCGCAAACCCTATTCGGTGGTTCTGCTGGACGAGGTGGAAAAGGCCCACCCGGACGTGCACGAGATTTTCTTTCAGGTGTTCGACAAGGGCGTGATGGAAGATGGCGAAGGGCGCACGATTGATTTCAAGAACACGCTGATCCTGCTGACCTCAAATGCCGGGTCCGAATTGATCATGGATATGTGCAGCGACCCCGATCTTTTGCCTGACCCCGAAGGGTTGGCCAAAGCGCTGCGGGAACCGCTGCTAAAGATATTCCCGCCTGCGCTGCTGGGGCGGTTGGTGACGATCCCCTATTATCCGCTTAGCCCGGATATGATTGGCAAGATCACTGTGCTGCAACTGAACCGGATCAAAAAGCGGGTCGAGGAATCACACAGCGTGCCATTCGAATACACCGACGCCGTGGTCGACAAAATTGTCGAACGTTGCCAAGAACTTGAGAGCGGAGGCCGGATGATTGATGCGATTGTCACCAATACCATGTTGCCCGATATCTCGGCCGAATTCCTGAAACGGATGATGGAGGGTGACGAGATAAAACGCGTTGCCATCGACGTGAAAGACGACGATTTCGCCTATTCATTTGACGCAAGCGAGTGAGGACACGACTGTGACAACTGACAACGCAACTCTGTCGTCACGGGACAAGGCCCGTATTTTTGTTGAACGCAAAGCGGTGACAAATACCATTCTGGGCGTGATCATTTTCAACGCGATCACGCTTGGTATGTCTACGTCTCCGACGATCATGGGCAAAATGGGCGG
>DAOUQK010000243.1 GCA_030625695.1 Paracoccaceae bacterium
CGCGAAATAGTGCTGGAGCGGTTGGCAGAGAAATACGGCGAGACCAGGCAAAGCCTTGGACTTGGCGCGAATAATGCGGTGGTCGAGGTATTTGCCTCAACCGACACCGGGTCGTGGACAATTACTGTCACGACCACCAACGGGCTGACCTGCCTGGTGGCATCGGGCCAATCGTTTGAGACAATTGCCGAGGCATTACCGGCCAAAGGCAACGACGCGTAAATCAATCGGCACGGCGGGGTGAACCCCGCCCTACGGCCTGTTGGTAGGGCGGGGTTCACCCCGCCGTGCCTCAGGTAAGCGCGTCCCAGATCAGTTTCGTGCCAGTCAAGCTGAGCAATACATAGGTTACGGCAAAGAATGCCCGTTCCGGAATTGCGTGATGCGCACGAACGCCCAACCATGCGCCGATCAGGGCAAAGGGGGCCAGTATCAGATCGGCAAGGGCGGTTTGAACCGTGAACAGCCCGAGAAAGGCGTAAGGCACGAATTTGGCGATGTTGATCGCCCAGAACACCAGGACCGTGCTGGCCTGATAGGTGGTTTTGTCAATGCGCTGCGACAGCAGGTAAAATGCGGCCGGCGGGCCACCCGCATGGCTGATAAAGCTGGTGAACCCGGCGGTTACTCCGGCCAGAAAACCGATCTTTAAAGGCAGCTTGTGCGCGAAAGGGCGGATTGCGCCGGATTTTTGACTATAGTGCCAAGCGACAAAACCAAGCGAAAACAGGCCGATCAGCAGGCGCAACAGGTCAGCGTCGGCCACCCGGAACAACGCAGCCCCAAGCGCCACCCCCGGCACACCGCCCAGAATCAACACCTTTGCATCAGGCCAGCTCCAACGGTTCCAATAGGGCCGCAAATTGGCCAGATCAATCAGCATCAACAAGGGCAGCATCAGGCCAAGGGCCGCACCCGGTTCAATGATCAGCGCCAGAATCGAGGCGGATGCAAACGCGGCACCAGAGCCAAACCCGCCCTTTGATACGCCCGCGAACACAACCGCCGGGGCGGCGATGGCGTAAAAAGAAAGGTTTGGATCAAACATTTTCGGCCCTGAAATTCACTTTTCTTCAAACATTTTTAGGTAATGGGCACCGTATCAACAAGGGCCGCCCCCGCAAATGCTGCGTTGCAGAGTACTTGCACATGCGAGAGATTGGCAATATTCAAACCGCAACATTCACCCAACCGGAGACATTTCAAATGGCCAGACCCAAAATAGCACTGATTGGTGCCGGACAAATTGGCGGTACCCTTGCCCATCTCGCAGCGATCAAGGAACTTGGCGATGTAATCATGTTCGACATCGCCGAGGGCATTCCTGAAGGCAAGGCGTTGGACATCTCTGAAGCTGGTCCTGCCGAGGGCTTTGACGCCACTTTGTCGGGCACGCAATCTTATGCCGATATCGCCGAGGCAGATGTATGCATCGTCACCGCCGGTGTCGCGCGCAAACCGGGGATGAGCCGGGATGATCTGTTGGGCATCAACCTGAAGGTGATGAAATCGGTTGGCGAAGGTATTCGCGATCACGCCCCGAACGCGTTTGTGATCTGCATCACCAACCCGCTGGACGCGATGGTCTGGGCGTTGCGCGAATTTTCCGGTCTGCCGCATGAAAAGGTCTGCGGCATGGCGGGTATTCTGGATTCGGCGCGGTTTAGGCATTTCCTGAGCCTTGAATTCGGGGTTTCCATGCGCGACGTGTCCGCCTTTGTTTTGGGCGGGCATGGTGACACGATGGTGCCATTGTCGCGCTATTCCACGGTCGCGGGCATTCCGCTGCCTGATCTGGTGGACATGGGCTGGACCACGCAGGACAAGCTGGATGCGATCATTCAGCGGACCCGTGATGGCGGGGCTGAAATCGTTGGCCTGCTGAAAACCGGATCGGCGTTTTATGCGCCTGCCACGTCGGCGATTGAAATGGCCGAAGCGTACCTGAAAGACCAAAAGCGCGTGTTGCCATGTGCCGCCTATGTGGACGGTGCATTGGGTCTGAATGGCATGTATGTGGGCGTGCCTACGGTGATTGGTGCCGGCGGCATTGAAAAGGTGATCGACATCAAGATGACGTCGGACGAACAGGCAATGTTCGACAGTTCGGTGGCCGCCGTACAGGGGTTGGTTGACGCCTGCAAAGCGATTGATTCCTCGCTGGGTTAAGGAAAACCTTACTTGCATATAACGCTTGGGCACCCCAGAATTGGGGTGCCTTTGTTGTTTTCAGGAGTGTTTTATGCGTGTTTTTCTCATTCTGACCATCATCTTTTCGGCAAATACGGTTCAGGCTCAGGACAATCTGGCCCAAGGCGGACTTCAGGCGTCAATTGAACGGCTGGCATCAGACCCGGATGTGCATGGTTTTGAGCTGGGTATGTTGCGGACCTTGCGGGCGGTCGAAAAGACCCTTCAGGCGCGGTATGAGTACGGGCTGGGGCAGCGATTGGCCAATCTGCCACTTTTGCGGCTGGACACGGGGGGGATTGTGAACCCATCGCCCACACCATCCACCCCCGCAACGCTTAGTCAGATCATGGACGGGTTTGTGGCGGATATGGCCGAGGCGCGGGCGGTACTTGAGCATGGCGAAGCGGCGGGAATAAAGCCGTTCGAAATGACGCTGGGTGACCTCTGGTTTGATATCAATGCCAACGGCACCCGTGAAGACAGCGAAAGCGCCATCGCAACGCTGGGCGAGGTGGTTCTGGGACGGCGGGCGGCACAGAATTTCAGCATGTCGGATCTGGCCAACCAGTCGCTGACCATTCGGTTTGACACGGCGGATCACGCCTGGCTTTTGGCCTATACGCATATGCTTTCAGGGTTTGGCAATCTTTTCATGGCGTTTGATCCAGAGCCAGTATTGCGCGATCTGATGCAACAACGCCTGGGTTTGAAAGATGCGCCGGAAATTCCGAACTTTTATGATCCCGAGGTGGTAAAGACCGAGATTGAAGCGCTGGAGGCCGAAGAGGTTGAGATCGAGGCGCAGGTGGCTGACATCGATGACGAAATAGCCTTAATAAATGAAGCCATCGAAGGTCTTCGCGCCCGGAGTGACACAACTGAAGACAGCGTTTTGAAGGTCGATATTGACTTACGTCTGGCGGACCGGCAGGACAAACTTTGGACCTTGCGGGGTGAGCGAAACCAAGTCAGGCGCGCACTACGGCTGGTGCAGAATGAAATCCGTGCGGCCCGGTCCAAACTGGCGCCGGTAGCGGGGCAATTTCAACAGATGATTTTGCAGGAGAGGCCGACGATTGATGCGATCTATGTGGCCATCAAAGCATTGGCGCAACAACCCGATGCGGCGCGTATCCGTGCCGTTCATACCCATCTAACCGCGATGATCGCCCATAACCGGACCTTCTGGGAGCGGTTAGAGGAAGAGACCGACAACGATCGTGAATGGATACCAAACCCATCCCAGACATCCGCCCTGCCCCTGACCATCCCACCCCGTCTGGCAGCCGGTTGGCAGGCCATTCTTATGGATATCGAGGCCGTTCTGGAGGGCAAATTGCTGATCCCGCATCCGGCCCTGCCCGAAGGCTATGGCATCAACCTGCCCGCTTATGTCGACGACCCGACGCCTTTGGATCTGGTGAATTGGCTGCATGGGATTGGCGCCTATCGACACGCCGCCATTGGCCCCCACTTGTCGACCCAGAGCTGGCGGACGTTTCAGCGGTTGTCGCTTGGTAATGCCGGGGGGTTTGCGTTGTTGTTCAATTAATGCGTTTCCAGGTCACCTGGAAACACTGCATTGTTTTGCCCGCCGAGGCAGCCTTTGTTCGCATGGGCGTTCGGTGGGAAAAATGATTCAATGTTACCTGCAAACGCTCTGGCGTCGGCTTCCTGAAAGGACTGTTCGCCGCCGGTTTAGAGATGGGCCGTAATACAGTGTCTTGCGCCAAGTTTGTTAACTCATTCACTCAGATTGATTCTATTGCTGAATCATTCGTTAACCATTTTCACCTTCCCTTAATTGGTTTTGTGATCACACGTCGAAAAACTGTGATCACAAATGTCGCTTTTTTGTTGATTCCACAGCGTCGCGTAAAATATTCGTTTAACTTCATAGCTTAAGGATCACTATAACGACCAGCATTCTCATCAGACGGGGCGACATTTTATGAACATCCACGAATACCAGGCCAAGACGCTTTTACGTAACTTCGGCGCTCCGGTTGCGGACGGTCGCGCGGTGCTGAAAGCAGAGGACGCCAAGACGGCGGCGGGCGCGCTGGACGGACCGCTTTGGGTGGTCAAGGCGCAGATCCACGCAGGTGGGCGCGGTAAGGGTACGTTCAAAGAGGCCGATGCCGGTGATCAGGGCGGTGTACGGCTGACCAAATCGGTTGAAGAAGCGGCTGAGGAAGCCAAGAAAATGCTGGGGCGCACGTTGGTCACGCATCAGACCGGGCCGGCCGGCAAGCAGGTGAACCGGATTTATATCGAAGACGGCGCGGGCATTGAGACCGAGATGTACCTCGCCCTGCTGGTTGATCGTCAGTCGAGCCGGATCAGTTTTGTGTGTTCCACCGAAGGTGGGATGGACATCGAAGAGGTGGCGGCAAGCACGCCTGAGAAAATCCTGTCGTTCTCGGTCGATCCGGCGACCGGGTATCAGCCGTTTCATGGGCGCCGGGTTGCGTTTGCGTTGGACCTGAAGGGCAAGCAAGTTAAGCAGTGTGTCGGGCTGATGGGGCTTTTGTACCGTGCGTTTATGGAAAAAGACATGGAAATGCTGGAGATCAACCCGCTGATCGTGACGGACGCCGGTGATCTTAAGGTGCTGGACGCAAAAATCGCCTTTGACGATAACGCCATGTACCGCCACGCCGATATTGCTGAATTGCGGGACGTGACCGAGGAAGACCCAAACGAGCTTGAGGCGTCAAAGTACGATCTGAACTATATCACGTTGGACGGCGAAATTGGCTGTATGGTCAATGGGGCCGGGTTGGCGATGGCGACGATGGATATCATCAAATTGTACGGGTCTGAACCGGCCAACTTTCTTGATGTCGGCGGTGGCGCGACCAAGGAAAAGGTCACAGAGGCGTTTAAGATCATCACCTCGGACCCCAAGGTAAAGGGCATTCTGGTCAATATCTTTGGCGGCATCATGCGTTGCGATGTGATCGCCGAGGGCGTGGTGGCGGCGGTGAAAGAGGTCGGGCTGACAGTGCCATTGGTGGTGCGGCTTGAGGGAACCAATGTTGAAGAGGGCAAGGCGATCATCAACAACTCGGACGTAGACGTGATTGCAGCGGATAACTTGAAGGACGGGGCGGAGAAGATTGTGGCGGCGGTGAAGGGGTGAACATTTCTGCCGCGAACAGACGGAGCCCAGAATAGCAAATGCGTTTCACAACTGGACCACTTCGAAATGGTCGAGGCCCGACAAACAAAAGGCCGGACAAGTGACAAATTTAGCCCGTAAAACGTTGGGAGCACTCGCTTGGCACCACATTGGTGCCTTAGGGATTTCCCTGCTGGCGGGCTGCACGGCGGCGGACCTTGGGCCGGACGCTCTTGAGGACGCCAATATCAGGCGTTCGAACATTGTTCCCAAATCCAGCCCCGGCGCGTTGGTGCATGCGTTTGATAAGTTTTGCGTCAATGGTCCGCGGAACCGGGACCGCGCGGATGCCTTGTTGCGCGCGGCCAACTATGTGCCGAAACGCAGGCTGGACCCCAACGGCGCCCAGGCCTATGTGATTGATAACAAACGACCGGCGGTGGCACTGACGCAGAATATGTGTGTGGTGCAGGCGCGGTCGCGCTCCGGGCAAACGCATAAGTTTCGCGCCTACATCGCCAAGACCTTTCCCAAAGCC
>DAOUQK010000317.1 GCA_030625695.1 Paracoccaceae bacterium
ATGCAAAGTGTGGTGCCGCGTCAACTGTGCCCTTCTACCGGCCTTATTCTGCTACCCGTTCAGGGTTTTCTGATCAAAACACCTCAGCATACTATTCTGGTCGACGCGTGCGTTGGCAACGATAAGACATGCGGTTTTTTCGAGAATTGGCACAAACGATCGGACGGGCGTTTCATGGCTGGTCTGATTGCAGCCGGAACAACTCCGGCTGATATCGATTTCGTTTTGTGCACCCATCTGCACTTCGATCATGTTGGATGGAATACACGGTTGGAAAACGGGAAATGGGTCCCGACATTTCCCAACGCCCGTTATATCATGCCCGCCGCCGACAACGCCCATTTCAGTGCTGGTCCAAACGTCGTTTACACCGAAAGCGTCTTGCCCGTTATCGCCGCAGGACAGGCGGAATTCGTAAGCTCAGATCACATGCTGGGTGACTATGTATCGCTCATTCCAACGCCGGGTCACACACCGGGTCATGTCTCAGTGTGCATTGCGGATGCCGGTCATGTCGCCGTCATTACTGGCGATGTGATGCACAGCCCAATACAGTGTTATCACCCGGAATGGAGTCACCTGCGCGATCATGACGGTGAACAGGCGGCCAGAACGCGCCGATCATTTCTTGCATCTACTTGTGACGCCGGGCATGTGGTGCTTGGAAGCCATTTTCCGCTTCCCTCTTTGGGCACAGTTCACAAGCATGATAAGGCCTTCAAGTGGGTCGAGAAATAGGAGGATGCATGTTTGGAAACCAATGCGATCCAAAGGATAAGTTGGCTCATACCGGACATTCAGTAAAGCCACCATCACCCAACAACTCCGCTCTTGAACCGACCCGAATTCCCGCCTATACGTCCGCTGTTCGGAATCACCTGACGTGGCTCCGGGCGATTCGGATATGCCTGATACCAATGCCACCGGCCTTCTTCGGCCTTCCGGCGTGACGGCAGACCCCGACGAATACCAAGGAACAGACGATCCGACCCTCTGGCGGGCGCATATGCGGACCCGGTGAAGACCAAGAGTTCTCAGATCGCGCAAACCTTCGTGGAGCAACCACGAGCATATATAATAGGAGACCTCGCGATGAATTTGATCGCAGAGCTGGAGGCGGAACAAATCGCCGCCCTGGGGCATGATATCCCCGATTTCAAAGCCGGAGACACCGTAAAGGTTGGCTTTAAAGTAACCGAAGGCACCCGTACACGGGTCCAGAACTATGAAGGCGTGTGCATTGCCCGCAACAACGGCAAAGGCATTGCCGGGTCGTTCACGGTTCGCAAAATTTCGTTTGGTGAAGGTGTGGAACGTGTGTTCCCGCTGCATTCGACCAATATCGAAAGCATCACTGTTGTTCGCCGGGGCCGGGTTCGCCGGGCCAAGCTGTATTACCTGCGCTCGCGTCGCGGTAAATCGGCACGGATCGTCGAAGATACACATTACAAGCCACAGTCGGCAAAAGTATAGGAGCGGACGTTATGAAAAAAGATATTCACCCCGCCTATCACATGATCAACGTCAAAATGATCAACGGGACAACCGTTCAGATGCAATCGACCTGGGGCAAAGAAGGCGACACCATGACGCTTGATATTGATCCAAGCGCGCATCCGGCCTGGACCGGCGGCGGCACCCAATTGCTGGACACCGGCGGGCGGGTTTCGAAGTTCAAGAAAAAGTACGAAGGGCTTGGGTTCTAAGGCACCCTCGCTATGGTTGAGACACCAAAAGGCTGCCTCGGGTTGAGGCAGCCTTTTTTAATAGCCTTTCGACTTAACATTGAATCAGAAAAGCTGATGAACGCGTTTGAAAGGAAAACGCCGCCTCGTCAGCTTTTCTGATACAGTGTCTAAAAGAAAAGCCGAAAGGCTTTAATTGGGGGCGTTTGGCCCCGGAAAGATGTGACGTGAAAAAAGCTCTAGAAACCGCCCTCGAAGCCCGTGGCTATGATACTCTGACGCCGGTTCAGCAGGAAGTGAACAAGCCGGAACTGGCAACGTCCGACCTGTTGGTGTCGGCCCAGACCGGATCGGGTAAGACGGTTGGCTTTGGTCTGGCCCTGGCACCCACCTTGATGGGCGACGCGGATCATTTTGAACGGGCGGGCGCACCCCTGGGCCTGATCATTGCACCAACCCGCGAATTGGCCTTGCAGGTCAAACGTGAATTGGCGTGGCTTTATGCTGGCACCAACGCGGTTCTGGCCTCTTGTGTTGGCGGCATGGATATGCGCGATGAACGGCGTGCCTTGGGGCGTGGCGCGCATATTGTGGTGGCCACCCCGGGGCGCCTGCGCGATCACATCATGCGTGGCTCGATTGATCTGGGCAGCATCCGTGGCGTGGTTCTGGACGAAGCCGACGAAATGCTTGATCTGGGATTCCGCGAAGATCTGGAATTTATTCTGGGCGAAGCCCCCGAAAGTCGACGCACCCTGATGTTTTCGGCCACGGTGCCACGTGCCATCGCCAATCTGGCGAAATCTTATCAAAAGGATGCGGTACGGGTTTCAACAGTTGCCGAGAAATCCCAGCATGCCGACATTGAATACCAATTGATGAATGTCGCCCCCCGCGACACTGAAAACGCCATCATCAACGTCCTGCGCTTTCACGAAGCCAAAGGGGCTTTGGTGTTTGCCAACACCCGTGCCATGGTCAACCGTCTAACCACCCGGCTGTCTAACCGTGGGTTTTCCGTTGTGGCCCTGTCCGGTGAATTGTCGCAAAGCGAACGCACCCACGCGCTTCAGGCGATGCGGGACGGCCGCGCCCGGGTCTGCGTGGCCACCGACGTGGCGGCGCGCGGGATTGACCTTCCCAATCTCGATCTGGTGGTGCATGCAGAACTGCCCAATAACCACGAAACCCTGTTGCACCGATCGGGCCGGACCGGCCGGGCCGGGCGCAAGGGAACCAGCGTTCTGATCACGCCCCCGGTTGCGCGGCGCAAAGCCGAGCGGATATTGCGCTCAGCCAAGCTGACCGCAAAGTTCACCAGTGCGCCATCGGCAGAGGCCGTTAAATCGCGTGACTTTGAACGGATGATGGGTGATCCCGCCTGGAGTGAACCCGTGGGCGAAACCGAAACCGAAGCGGTGGCGAAACTGGCCGAAGCGTTCAACACCGAGCAACTCGCAGCGGCGTACTTACGTCTGTATGCCTCGCGGCAATCCGCCCCCGAGGAACTTTCGGATCCCGGCGAAAAGCCAAAACCACGCGCGCCATTCGGGCCGTCAGTTTGGTTTTCGATCACCGGCGGGCGCGTCAAAGGTGCCGAGCCGCGGCGCTATTTGCCAATGCTGTGCAAGGCCGGAAACATGGACAAGGACGCCATCGGCGCGATCCGGGTTCAGGAACGCGAAACATTTGTCGAGATCAGCCAGGCGGCCGTCGATGGGTTTATGAAGGCTTTGGCTGGCAAGACCGAACTTGAACCCGGCGCAGTAATCACCCGGCTGGACAAGCCGCCATCAGTGGCGGGATCACCCCGGCCCAAATATGTCCCCAAAGGGCAGGATGGTAAAGGCAAGCCGCAGGGAAATACTCGGGGCAACTACCGGCCCGATACTGGCCCAGTTGATTGGAATGACACGCCACCTCCACGCAATCGCAAACCAAAACCGGGTGCAAAACCGGGGCCGCACCGCAAAGGCGCCAAGTCAGAACGCCCCGAGCCAAATGCCGTGGTTGATCCCAGAAAACCCCACAGCTCCAAAGGCGCGCCCCCGCCCAAAGGGCCACCGCCCCCCAAAGGCAAGAAGAACAGCAAGAAGAACAAGGTGCGTAAGAAATTGGCCACAGCCGCAAAGGGTACGGCCCGCAAGGGTAAGGGCAAGCCCGGACCAAAGACGGAATAGTCACAACTCTTTCTTTCCCCGCCGGGTCTAGTCTTTCATTTGGGCAATCCACAACATATAGTGGCTAAAAAACCAGACCCGCGCAGCAACGCGCGAAAAATGAGGGATCGGGCATGGCGCATATCATTGTCGTCGGGAACGAAAAAGGCGGAGCCGGGAAATCGACCGTGTCGATGCATGTGGCCACCGCTTTGGCGCGTATGGGTCATAAGATCAGCGCGCTTGATCTGGACCTGCGTCAACGCACGATGGGGCGTTACGTTGAAAACCGGAC
>DAOUQK010000090.1 GCA_030625695.1 Paracoccaceae bacterium
CATGTGTATCAATCGCCAAGCCCGCGTCAGGAGTCCAGCCCATGCCGATTGTTAATCGTATCGCCGATTATGCCAAAGACATGACCACCTGGCGTCAGCACCTGCATACGATCCCGGAACTGGGCCTTGATCTTCCTGAGACTGCGGCGTTTGTCGCGGCACGCCTGCGCGAATTTGGGGTGGATGAGCTGCATGAAGGGATTGCCCAGACCGGCATGGTGGCGATCATCAACGGGCAGGGTGATGGGCCGACCATCGGTTTGCGCGCCGATATGGATGCCTTGCCGATCACCGAAGCGACCGGACTGGACTATGCCAGCCAGAACCACGGTAAAATGCACGCCTGTGGCCATGACGGCCATACCACGATGTTGCTGGGTGCTGCGCGATATCTGGCCGAAACCCGTAATTTCAAAGGCCGCGTGGCGTTGATCTTTCAACCAGCGGAAGAGGGCGGCGGCGGTGGCGAAGTGATGGTGCAAGAGGGCATCATGGAACGGTTTGATATCTCTCAGGTTTTTGCCATTCACAACTCGCCGGGGTTTGAATTTGCTACGTTCCATTCGAACGCGGGGGCGATGATGGCGGCGGCTGATACCATACATATCCGTATTCAGGGTAAAGGCGGGCACGGCGCACATCCGTCGATCTGCGCCGACCCGGTGGTGGCGGCCTGTGGTATCGTGCAGGCGATCCAGACGATTGCCAGCCGCAACCTTGACAGGGATGAACAGTTGGTCATTTCGGTGACGCAAATTCATACCGGTACGGTGGACAACGTCATTCCCGATACCGCCTATATCAATGGCACCGTGCGGACCTTTGACAAATCGGTGCAGGCTATGGTCGTCAAACGCTTGCACGAAATTGTTGCTGGACAGGCGGCCAGCTATGGTGTCACCGCCGAGTTGGAGTTCGAATATGGCTATCCGCCGACCATAAACGATGCAACTCGCGCCGAATTTGCCGCTGAAGTCGCGCGCGAAGTGGTCGGCGCGCCGCAAGTCGACGACAACATGCCATCCGTCATGGGGGCCGAAGATTTTGCTTATCTGCTCGAGGCCCGCCCGGGCGCGTATCTGTTTCTGGGCCAGGGCGAAGGCGCCAGCCTGCATCACCCCGAATACAATTTCAACGACGAGGTGGCCCCGGTGGGTGCCTCGTTCTTTGCCCGGTTGGTAGAGCGGGCTCAGCCGTTGAACGTGGTTGCAGACTGATGGCGCTGGAAGATGCCAAAACCCAGATAGATCATGCCTTTACCCGCGACAGTTTACGTGGTTTGACAGCCGAGAACACCTTTGGTGGGGCCACGTCGTTCCTGCGCCGTCGCTATACCAAAGATCTGAGCGGCGTTGATATTGCAGTGACTGGCATTCCGTTTGATCAGGCGGTCACCAATCGCCCTGGCACCCGTTTGGGACCGCGCGCGATCCGCGAGGCAAGCAGTCTTCAGGCGCCTGATGCGCCGTATGGCTGGCCGTACGATCCGCTTAGCGAACTGGCCATAATCGACTATGGCGATCTGGCGTTTGATTACGCCAATATTCCCGCGTTTCCGGGGGCATTGAAGGCGCATATCGACACAATTTTGCAGGCGGATGTGGCCAGTTTGGTGCTGGGCGGCGATCATTATATCAGCTTTCCGATTCTACAGGCTTATGCCGAGAAATACGGGCCAATGTCGCTTTTGCAATTTGATGCCCACACCGATACTTGGGCCGATGACGACATGGACCGGGTCGATCACGGCACGATGTTTTATAAGGCGGTGAAAATGGGCCTGGTTGACCCGGCCCGTTCGGTTCAGGTTGGTATTCGCACCACCAACGCCGATACAATGGGCGTCAATATCATTGACGCGCGTGAGGTTCATGAACTGGGGCCAGTGGCGGCGGCTGCTAAAATCCGTGAAATATTAGGGGATTACCCGACATACCTCACCTTCGATATCGACGCACTCGACCCGGCTTATGCGCCGGGCACGGGCACGCCGGTCTGGGGCGGGCTGACCTCGGCGCAGGCGGCAATCATGCTGCGCGATCTGGCCGGTATCAACATCAAAGGCGGCGATGTGGTCGAAGTATCACCACCGTTTGACACCACAGGGGCGACGGCAATCGCAGGCGCGCATGTGGCGACAGAAATTCTCTGTTTATTGGGTTGGGGGATGCGGTCATGAGCGGGTTCAACCAACCCATAAGCGGCAATGATCTGGCACGGTTTTCCGGGCCGGGGACGTTCATGCGCCTGCCATCGGAAAGCCGGCTGAACGGGCTGGATGTGGCGGTTTTGGGCATTCCGATGGATATCGGCACTTCCTGGCGCTCGGGCACGCGGTTTGGCCCGAAACAAATCCGCGCTGAAAGCGCGATGATCCGGCCCTATAATATGGCCACGGGTGCGGCCCCGTTTGATTGTTTGCAGGTGGCGGATATTGGTGATCTGGCGATCAATACCTTCTCACTCCCTGAAAGTTATAAAATTATATCAGATAGTTACGATGCGATCCTCAAGCGTAAAGTGATGCCAATGGCAATGGGCGGTGATCATTCGATCACCCTGCCGATCCTGCGAAGCGTGGCGCGGCGTTACGGCCCTGTGGCCTTGGTGCATGTGGATGCCCATGCGGATGTGAATGACGAAATGTTTGGCGTGCGTGAAACCCACGGCACCGTATTCCGGCGCGCCTGGGAAGAAGGGCTGATTCTGCCCGACAAGACCTATCAGATTGGTCTGCGCGGGACGGGGTACGCCGCGTCAGATTTCACCGAGGCACAAGGCTGGGGCTTTCAGCAATTCCCGGCGCATGAATTATGGGGCCGGGCGTTAAGCGATCTGGGGCAGGAAATTCGCGGTGATATCGGTGACTTACCGACCTATATCAGCTATGATATCGACAGCCTGGATCCCGCCTTTGCCCCCGGAACTGGCACGCCCGAGATCGGCGGGTTGACCACGCCGCAAGCGTTGCAACTGATCCGGGCGTTGCAGGGGCTCAATGTTGTTGGCTGTGATCTTGTGGAAGTATCGCCGCCCTATGATCCGAGCGGAAATACAGCCCTTACCGGGGCAAATATCCTGTATGAAATGTTGTGTATTCTGCCGGGTGTGACGGCACGTTAGGGATGGGACGTAAGAAAATGGCGCTTTGGATTTTAATTGCGATTGCAGTGGCCGGACTGGCGTTTATCAGACTGGCGCCAAGTGATGTTTCACAAGTACATAAGCCGCCTAAAGTCACTGAAAACAAAGACTTCAAGGCGGGTGTTAAACGATTAATAACCAGTGAACCGGACGGGTTGGCGCGGCTGCATGTGATCATTCTTGCCACGCCGCGTACCCAGGTTTTGGCCGGATCTGTTGACGAAGGCATGGTGACGTATATCACAAGGTCCGCCCTGTTCGGATTCCCCGATTACACCACGGTGCAGCAGGACGACGACAGTTTGAAAATCTACGCCAGATTACGATTTGGCCGTGCTGATATCGGCGTCAACAAAGCCCGCGTCGAGCGTTGGATCAACGCTCTGCAACCGTGAGGACAAACAACCCTTTTGCACCTCGCGCCACATCGGCACGTTCAGCGACATCTGGCATTGCGCCATAAACATCCGCCCGTCGACATGCAGGCAAATGGTCTCACCCAGTTCAACCCGCGACCCGGTGCGATCGGTGCAGTAACAGTCGATCACCTTGCCATCCCGTCCTTTGACATCGGCAAATGCCGGGAGCGCGCTGATAACAAGCGCCAGAGTAAGGATATGTTTCATATCGGCACCGTATCATACTCTCGCCTCTTGACCAACGGCGTGCGATGTCACACACCCCATCCCCATGATCCCAGCTTTGCGCCTTGAACAAATCACTTTACGGTTTCAGTTTCTTGAAGCTGCGATGGCGGACGGCGCAAGTGGGGCCGAGATCGCCAAACTGGCCAAAGAGTATTCTGACCTGCGCCCGGTGGTCGAACAGATCGAGGTCTGGCGGCGGTTGCTGTCTGATCTGGCCGACGCCGAGGTCATGTTGGATGACCCCGACATGAAAGAACTGGCCGAGGAAGAAATCCCAACGCTGAAAACCCGGATTCCGCAGGTTGAACACGCCCTGCAACTGTCGCTGTTGCCACGCGACGAGGCCGACACCAAACCCGCCATGCTGGAAATCCGCCCCGGCACTGGTGGTGACGAGGCGGCGTTGTTTGCCGCCGACCTGCTGCGAATGTACCTGCGTTACGCCGAGGCCCGTGGCTGGAAGGTCGAGATCATCGAACAACAGCTAAGCGAGTTGGGCGGCGTCAAAGAGGTGGTCGCACACATCAAGGGTGAAAACGTGTTTGCCCGGATGAAGTTTGAGTCTGGCGTGCATAGGGTCCAGCGGGTGCCGACTACCGAAAGCGGCGGGCGCATTCATACTTCGGCGGCAACCGTGGCGGTGCTTCCCGAGGCCGAAGATGTGGATATTCACATTGATCCGGGCGATCTGCGGATCGACACCATGCGGGCCTCGGGGGCAGGGGGCCAGCATGTGAACAAAACCGATTCGGCGGTGCGGATTACCCATCTTCCCAGTGGTATCGTGGTCACATCAAGCGAGAAATCCCAGCATCGTAACCGTGAAATTGCCATGAACGTGCTGAAAACACGCCTGTATGATCAGGAACGCCAACGGGTCGATAGTGAACGGTCGGCGAACCGCGCGTCGCAAGTGGGTTCAGGTGATCGTTCGGAACGCATCCGCACCTATAATTTCCCGCAAGGGCGCATGACCGACCATCGCATCAATCTGACACTGTACAAGCTGGATGCGGTGATGGCTGGCGATCTGGACGAGGTGATTGATGCGCTGGCGGCGGATGATCAGGCCCGCAAGTTGGCCGAGATGGGCCAGATATGACACCCCTCACGGCCGCGCAGGCGATGGCCAGTGCTGCGGCAAGGTTACGCGCCGCCGGGGTTGACGATCCGGGCCGGGACGCGCGTATTCTACTGGCCCATGCTGCAAAAATCGAAGCCGCCCGCGTGACCCTGATAGCCCCCGAAAACCTTGAGCCCGAGATTGCCGAGCGGTATGAACAACTGATCGCCCTGCGCGCCATCCGTGTACCGGTGTCGCATTTGCTGGGCGAACGGGAGTTTTACGGACGTCGCTTTAAGATCAGCCGGGAAGTACTTGATCCGAGACCAGAAACCGAAATTCTGGTCGAGGCCGCATTGGCCGAACCATACGCGCATTTTCTGGACCTTGGCACTGGATCGGGCTGTATTCTGGTCACCCTTCTGGCCGAGCGTGAAACCTCCCGCGGGCATGGTGTCGACATTTCAGAAGCGGCCTGTTTACAGGCCAGCGCCAACGCCGTGCTGCACCAGGTTCAGGACCGGGCCAGGATCACCTACTCGGACTGGTTCAAGGGGGTCACAGGGCGCTTTGATCTGATCGTGTCGAACCCGCCTTACATTGCACATGCCGAAATGCCGGACCTTGCCGAAGAGGTGCGCAACCACGAACCGGTCATCGCCCTAAGTGACGGTGGCGATGGTCTGGGCGCATACCGGAAAATCGCCGCCGGGGTAGGCAAGCATCTAACGCCGGGGGGGCGTTTGTTGTTGGAAATTGGCCCAACCCAAGGCGTGCAAGTGAAACAATTGCTGGACCAGGCGGGTCTGAAGGACCTGCGGATTGTACCGGATCTGGATCGCCGCGACCGGGTGGTTATCGGTGTTGCCAACTAAAACATGCCGGAAAAATGGGCTAATTGCGCCATATCGCCGCAAAAACCTGTGATTATCCAGGTAAACCCCTTGTCTGAACGCTCAGGACATGTTTACTCGTCCGTGTTACGCAAGGATGAGCTTTGACCAGCTCACGCATAACACTCAAGCCCAAAAAGCCAGTCGTCCGGATACCTAAAGAAGCGCAAGAGGCGTGACACGGATCAACAGGCAGATTTAAACAAGGCTGACGTAAATAAAATGAGATCGTCCAAATCACGTTCGCGGGGCAAGTCCAACCGCACCCGCCACCAATCGGGCGGCGGCAATGTCGTCAACCGGGTGTTTGACAGTTCCGGCCCCTCGGGCAAGGTTCGCGGCACACCGCAGCAGATCATCGACAAATACAACCAGTTGGCGCGCGACGCGCTTCTTGGCAACGACCGGGTCGCGGTCGAGAATTACCAACAACACGCAGAGCATTATATGCGCCTGCTAAGCGAGGCGCAGCGCGAGCAGGACGCCAAACGCGAAGAACATGACCGGCAAAACCGCGAACGCCAGGCTGACCGCGACCGCGAGCGGGCCGAGCGACAAGAGCGCGAGGCCAATGCGCCAACGCCTAATCCCGAACCCAGTAATTCAGGCGGTGATCAAGCCAGTGATCAAGTTCGTGATCAACCCCGTGACCCTGGTGCAGCACCCCAACCAGACGTGCTTGACCTGGGCAGTGGCGGATCAGACGGCGACAGCGGGTTGGTCGAAACCCCCGAAGGTGCGCCGCGCAAACCCAGAAGCCGGTCGCGCCGTAAACCGGCACCCAAGCCTGATCAAGCGCCGGATCAAGCACCTGCGCAGCCTAAGGCGGATCAATCCGGGGATAACACTGGCACACCCGAGGCGGCCGAATAGCCTCAGGAGGTTGTTAAAGACCTTTCAGTGATTGTGCCAAGGCACAGAACCCTTCCAGCGGCACCTGTTCGGCCCGCGTCGTCGGGGCGATGCCTGCGGCGTTCAGATGGTCTTCGATATCCGGCCCCATGCCTTTCAGCGCCGCGCGCAACATTTTGCGGCGTTGGTTGAATGCCATCGCCACCACCCGCGATAACATCGCAGCATCGGCCTCAAACCTGGGGGCGGGCAGGGCGGTCAGATGCACCACCGCACTTGAAACCTTTGGCGGCGGGGTAAAGGCTTCGGGCGGCAAACTCAGGGCAATCCGCACATCGCAGCGCCACTGCGCCAGAATCGCCAGCCGCCCATAGGCCTTGCTGCCGGGCACAGCGACAATCCGCTGCGCCACCTCGCGTTGAAACATCAATGTTAAACTGCGCCAGAACGGCGGCCATTCGGGCGGCGTCAGCCAGCGCACCAGTAATTCAGTGCCAATATTATACGGCAGATTGGCCACCACCCGAACGTCGCCGCTCAAATGCGCCAGCACATCAACCTCAAGCGCATCGCCGTGTATCACTTCAAGTCGCCCTGGATAAGCGGCGGCAATCTGTTGCAACGCCGGAATACAGCGCGCATCCTTCTCCACCGCCAATACCCGGCGCGCGCCCGAGGCCAGCAACCCGCGCGTAAGTCCGCCGGGGCCGGGCCCAACCTCCAACACATCACAACCGCTCAAATCCCCCGCCACCCGGGCAATCCGCGCGGTCAGGTTCAGATCCAGCAAAAAGTTCTGCCCCAAAGACTTGCGCGCCGACAAACCATGTTCATCAATCACCTGTCGCAACGGCGGAAGATCATCAATTCCACTCATCTTTGGTCCCCAAATATCCTCGTCCCGTTGCCCGGCAGGCCTGCTTGCATGCCCGAGAGGGGAGGCATCAAAATTTCTTCTGGACCGCCTCGGCCCCATGCGCCAACTTCAACGCTTCAATCAAACTGGATGGATTGGCCTGCCCTGATCCAGCAATATCAAACGCCGTCCCATGATCCGGCGAGGTACGCAAAAACGGCAATCCCAATGTCACATTCACCCCGCGATCAAAATCCAGTGTCTTGATCGGGATCAGCGCCTGATCGTGGTACATCGCAATCGCCACATCATATCTTTCCCGCGCCGCGCTGTGGAACATCGTGTCCGCCGGCAGCGGCCCCTCAATCGCGTATAAATCCTTAAGCGAGTCAATCAAAGGCGCGATCCAGTCGAGTTCTTCCCGCCCCATTGCCCCGCCTTCACCGGCATGCGGGTTCAATCCGGCCACCGCAATGCGTGGGTGTGCAATACCAAAGTAGTCCCGCAACCCCGTGGCTGTAATGGTAATGGTCTCGCGCAGCAACGATGGCGTCAATGCGCCCGGCACTTCGGACAAGGGGATATGGATGGTTGTTGGAACCACACGTAATTCCGGGCTGACCAGCATCATCACCACGCGCCCTGCACCAACCAGCGCACCAAGATATTCGGTATGACCCGGATAGGCAAACCCGGCCCCCTCGATCAGCGCCAACTTGTTGATTGGGGCCGTGCACAAGGCCCGTGCCGCGCCCGATTGCACCAGATCGACGCCGCGTTTGATCACCTCGATCACCCCGCGCGCATTGGCCGGGTCGGGCACGCCGGCCACAGCAGCCCCGGCAAACTCATGCGGCATTACCGGCAAGGCGCGCGCACTTACAGACGCCACAAGGCCCAGATCATCAACCAGTTCAATCGGCGTTCCATCCGGCAAATGGCGCGGATCGCCAATCCAGACAAACGGACAGTCATCGCGCAAGGTTTCCCAGGCGCGGACGGCGATTTCCGGGCCAATCCCGGCTGGCTCACCACAACTAAGGGCAACAGGCGCGTTCATCTGTCTAAAATCAGCGCGTCCGCTTCAAGCCGGTCCAGAAACGCTTGTGACAGGAATGCGAAATTCTGCTCGGTCAAGGCGCGGGCGACCTCTTGGCGGGACGATCCGTCAGTTTGCGCCGTTGTCCGTTCGCATAACATCAGAAACCGCAAGGTTTGACCGTTGTTGGTGGTCAGCGCCCACGAAGCCTCGCCCGGGTCCAGTTTGGCCAGTTCCAACGCTACGTCGCGTGGGATGGATCCGGGCTTAACTGATTGGCGTTGCAGCACTTCGGCAGGCTGACCTTTGGCCACCGCATAAAGATCGTCACAGACATCGACCCGGTCGCGCACAGTCGCAGCGGCAGCCTGGGCTTCGGGGCTTCGCCCACCGGCAATGAAATAACTGGCATAGTCGACCTGGACATAGCGCGGTTGCGGCGTTGATCCCTCGCGGATCCCACGCATGCGAAACACAGCGATGGCATTGGGCAGTTCAACCGGCTTGGAAACTTCGCCCGGGACCATCGCCAGGAACATCGGCCGCAAACCGCCGGGCAGCTTACTCAGCGTCAGCCAATTCATTTCGCCGCCGGTTTCACGGGTCTGCGAGGCGGAAAACTGTCTTGCGGCGTCTGCAAATTCATCCTCCCGCTGAAGATTTGATATCTGACGGGCCAGATCCTTGGCCTGAGCCTCGGTCTGCGGGGTGACCGGGATGATGATCTCGGACAGAAGAACCAGAACTTCCGGTTCTTTGCCTTTGGCAATCGCACGGTCAATCTCGGCGTCGCTGGGGCGGGCATCTTCAAGAAACCTGGCCCCGGCATATTCCCGCCACAGCAAACCCATTTCGACAAAATCACGCAGGGTTTCACGGGCCACGCCGCCTTCTTCCAATGCCTGAATGAACTGGGATGGGGTTAATTCGGTGCGGGCCGCAAATTCGGCTATCCCCGCCTCAACCTGTTCCAGGCTGATTTCGATCTCGGTTTCGGCAAGAGTTTGGGCTTTCAGGCGCTCTTCGATCAAAACCTCGCGGGCCAGCTTTTCCAGATCACCAGGTGCTCCGAGAAGTTCCAGAAACTTGGTGCGCTGGTCAACTTCGTACCAGGTAATCGCCTGATCATTCACCAGAATAGCCGGAGAGAACAGGTTTTGGGCATGGCCTGTGCTGGGGCTGAAACCGGCGCTTATTGTAAGGGAAACAATCATGCCAAACCCAAGCATGCCCTTTCGGGCCGTGCAACGGGCACAGAGAAGGGCGTTGGACAGAATAGAAAACCGAGAGGTTATGAGTTTGAATTGCATGTTTGCCTGTATTCTTTTGATCCACTTTCGACCGCAAAGCCGTTTAACGAGATGGTAAAGCCGAAATCGGTCGAAGGCTCAATACTTGTTGACGAAGTATAGCGCCGGTTAAGCGAAATATCGACCGTCACACATTCGTTGCGGTACAAAAAACCTAGGCCGGCCGTGGTGGCGCGGGCGTCGGAAATATCATAGCGCAGATTGGCGCTGGCCTGCCAGTTCGGGTTCAAATCATAGGTGCTATCAAGCCAGATTTCCGACAAATTACCGGCGCGCCCTTCGACGGGATCGGCCCTTAGCCAAAGATAACTGCCGGAAAAATCGACCAGTTTATAGTCCCAGTCGCCGCGCAGTTCCATTTTGGACAGCCCAAAAGAATCGTCCAGCAATCCGCGCGCCGTCAGGGCCACGCCCTTGTTCAGTTTCAGCTGTCCGGCCAGCAGGATGTCCGAAGACGTGCCCGAAAGACCCGAAGAGACAGTGAAATCCGGGTGTTGTGTCTGGCGGAACACCTGACCGACGGTGGCCGAGGCCTGCCAGCCACCGGGCGCAAACCGGGCCCAGTTCAGGCCATAGACAAACGCCAGCCCGTCTTCGCGCCGGTCATGGGCCGGAAAGCGCGATAGTGACAACAGGTTGCCCTGATCAAACTCAACAAAGCCGCTTTGATCGTTGGGCACTGCTCCACCTCCGACGTCGCTCCAGCTTAGTTGGGCAATCGGTTCCAGGAAATGTGTCGCCCCGCTGGCGGTGGTGCGGGTCATCGGCAAACGAAACCTCAACCCGGCACGGGGGGTGTTGCGGGTAACCTGGGGGGGGAAACGGCTGTCCTGGTGGATGTCAAAGATATCGGACGATATCCCCATCTGCCAATCCGTCCGCAGACCAGCCGAGGAAATCCAGGATCGCCGCCAATCCATATCAACGGTAATACTGTCGATATCGCGCCCGATAATATCCAGAGCCGAGGTGCGGTTGTGGCTATGCAGGTCCAACCCAAGGCGTACTTCGCCCCCCAGACCGGCCGGAAAGAACCGCCGCTGGATTGACAGATCGCCAATCAGCGACGGGATAAGCGCGTCATTTTCGCTGTCACGCAGGGATTTGAAATGGTTCAGACCAAGGCGCACCAGACTGTTACGTTTGACCCGGGTAAGCGACACTTCGCTTTGCAGCCGGTCCAGATCGGGCAGGTCGTAATCAACCAGATAGGCGTTATCGGACACGATTTTAAGGTCGAACGCCAGCTTGAAGTCGTGCACCGCGT
>DAOUQK010000408.1 GCA_030625695.1 Paracoccaceae bacterium
CGACCTCTATAAAGATGGGTTGAACCGGCAACTTTTCCTGCCGTTCATCGACCTGATCAAAGCGCGCATGCAGGTCCGAGAGCTGATCAGCCCGACGGACTACCGCCAGAACCGCTTGCAGGGCACACCAGTCTATTTCACACCGATAAGCCCGGACACCCGCAGCCACGTCCGCGCTGTCTGGCACGACCTTGCCGGGGGCGACGGCGGGCCGTTGACCCTGCGCGTCAAAGGGCGCGACGTGACCCTGCCGGCCTTTCGCAACGGGGTGGCGCGGGCAACGTTCTATGATCTGTGCGGCCGGATGCTGGGCCCGGCGGATTATCTGGCCGTGGCCGATGCGATCAAGGTTCTGGTGCTTGAGGATATCCCGCTGTTGTCACGCTCGAATTTCAACGAGGCAAAGCGGTTTGTGATCCTGATTGATGCTTTGTACGAGGCGCGGGTGCGGCTGATCTGCTCTGCCGCCGCCAAGCCAGAGATGCTGTATGTCGAAGGCGAAGGCACATTTGAATTTGCCCGAACCGCCAGCCGGTTGCGGGAAATGCAGGGGGCAGAGTGGGGACAGCCGAGCCGCAGCGAAGACGCCCGATCGGGCGGATGAGCGTTCCCCCGAATGCGGCCTATTGATTGTCTCGCAACACTGATCCCGCGAGATAAAGCGATCCACAAATCAGCACACGGGCGCATGAATCCTTAGCGGTGATTGCAGTCAAAGCCGTCGCTACAGAGTCGGCTATCGTCGCTTGCATCCCTACCAAACGCGCCGCATCGGCGGTTTCCTGTGCGTTTAGCGTATTGGTCTCGCCGGGAATGGACACGCCAGTCAGGCTTTGGGCCTGTCGGGCCAGTGGCTCAAGGTAGCCGGTTACATCCTTGGTGTTCAGCATGCCGCAAATCAGGTGCGTGGGCCGGGGTGGCAGGGTTGCCAGATGTGCGGCCAACGCCTCGCCTGCGGCGGCATTGTGGCCGCCGTCCAGCCACAGTTCGGCTAAGGGCGCGAGGTCTGTCAATGTGCCGGAGCGCAGGCGTTGCATGCGGGCAGGCCAATAGGCTTGGGTGACGGCGGCCTCGCAGGCCATTTCATTCAATTCGAGATAGCGCAATGCGGCGATTGCCGAGCCTGCGTTTTGCACCTGATGCGCGCCGGGCAAGTTCGGCAGAGGTAGGTCGACAAGGCCGGTTTCATCCTGATAAATCAGCCGGTCCCGTTCCACCGTCACATGCCAGTGCTGTCCATGGGCAATCAGCGGCGCGCCGATACGGGCGGCTTGCGCTTCGATGACGTCCATTGCTTCGTCGGGCTGCGGGCCAACGACGCATGGCACCCCGCGTTTCAGGATACCCGCCTTTTCCGTGGCAATACTGGTCAGGGTTTCGCCAAGAAACTGCACATGGTCGATGGAAATGGGTGTTATGATGGTCAGCTTTGGCTGTGCCACAACATTGGTGCTATCCAGCCGCCCGCCAAGACCGACCTCCAACAGGGTGTAATCCGCGACCGTGCGGGCAAACGCCAACAATGCCGCACAGGTGGTGATTTCGAAATAGGTGATCGCAGTGCCATTGTTGACGTCGTAACAAGTGTCCAGCAAATCGGTCAGATCACCCTCGCTGATCGTTGTACCAGCCAGGCGGATACGTTCATGGAACCGCACCAGATGCGGAGAGGTGAAAGCATGCGCACTGCGGCCCGCCGCCTCAATTCCGGCACGGATCATCGCCAGAGTTGATCCTTTGCCATTGGTACCCGCGATATGGATCACAGGCGGCAGGGCATCCTGTGGATTGCCCAGCGCCGCCAGCAGGGTCTGGACCCGGTCAAGCGTGAAGTCGATTAATTTCGGGTGCAGCGCCATCATCCGCTCAAGGATGAGGTCAGAACTGGCCGTGCTCATTTTGCGGGGGTGTCTTTCGTGGCGGGCTTCTCCTCCTTGGCAGGCGTCTTTGCATCTTGCGTCGGATCGGGTGGTGGCAGGTCACCGCGAATGGCAGGGGGCAGGCCCAATAGCATTCGGGTAATGGTGATTAATTCTTCGCGCAAATCGGTGCGTTTGGTGACCCGGTCCAACATGCCGTGATCCAGCAAATATTCAGCCCGCTGAAATCCGTCGGGCAGCTTTTCGCGGATCGTTTGTTCGATCACCCTTGGTCCGGCAAAACAGATCAAC
>DAOUQK010000345.1 GCA_030625695.1 Paracoccaceae bacterium
AACCCACTTCGGCCTTGGATGTCTCCGTGCAATCGTCAGTCTTGGCGATCATCGACCGGTTGGTGCGCCAACGCGGTATGGGTCTGATATTCATCAGCCACGATCTGAACCTCGTGGCCTCGTTCTGCGACCGGGTGCTGATTATGTATGCCGGGCGAATTGTCGAAGTCTGCGCCGCTGACAAGCTGCACGAAGCAACGCACCCTTATACGCGCGGCTTGCTGAACTCCCTGCCCCGGCTGGACGCGCCGCAAAAGCGGCTTGAGGCGCTAAACCGCGATCCGGCATGGTCCAAGGCCCCAAGCGTGAGTGGGCGGATATGAGCGACCTTGAATTTGACGGGCTGAACGTCTGGTTCGGCGAAGATTATGACCGGGTTGACGCGGTGATCAACGCGCACTTCACCGTGCCATCGGGGACCAGCTTTGGTCTGGTCGGTGAAAGCGGGTCGGGAAAATCAACCATCCTGCGGGCTTTGGTCGGGCTTGTGCCAACATGGTCAGGCACCATGCGCGTGGGCGGCGAGGCGCTGGGTGTGAAACGCCCGCGTGGGTTTTATAAAGACGTGCAGATGGTGTTTCAGGACCCCTATGCGTCGTTGCACCCGCGCCATTCGGTCGATGCGGTGCTGGGCGAGACCCTTAAGTTGCACGGGTTCGATGACATCGACCGGCGCATTCAAAAGCTGCTGTCCGATGTCGGGCTTGGCTCGGCGTTCCGCTTTCGCTATCCGCACCAACTTTCGGGTGGGCAGCGCCAAAGGGTGGCAATTGCCCGCGCACTGGCGCCGGAACCAAGCGTGCTGTTGCTGGACGAACCAACCTCGGCACTGGATGTTTCCGTGCAAGCCGAAGTGCTGAACCTGCTGACGGATTTACGGGAAGAACGCAAGTTGACCTATCTGATGGTCAGCCACGATCTGGCTGTGGTGGCGCATATGTGCGAAGAAGTCGCCGTTATGCAAAACGGCGAGATTGTCGAAGTGATGGGGGTGGCGGCGATGCGGGCGATGCAGCCGACCCATGCCTATACCAAACACCTGCTGGAAAGTTCGCTCGGCTATAACCCGCCCGAAGACTTGCGCTAGCGATCAATCTTGGTCGACAGGATGATTGATGACATGGTTTCGTCAATCCCCTCAAGACAACCAATTGCGTCGATTGTCAGGTCCAATTCCCCCATTGAACGGGCGGAAATTACCCCGGCCAGATCAAACGCACCGCTGATCGAATGCAGCGCCGTGACCTGAGGCATTTCCCGCAACGATTGTTCGATCCCGGCCCGCCGGTCGGGTGGGAATTTCATCATCACCAGCGCGCGCACCCGGTTTTCCAGATATTCCGGCGACATCACCGCGCCGTAGCCCGCAATCACCCCGTTACGTTCCAGCTTGGTCAGCCGGACCTGCGCCGCCGTGCGTGAAACTGCCAATCGGCGGGCCAGTTCAGACACCGGCATCCGCCCGTCCTGTCGCAGCAGCGCAATCATTTGTTCATCTTTATCGTTCAGGTTCATGGTCAACTGCTTTCGGATGCTTCGCCTAACTTAGTAGTGGATTCAGCTATCTAAGTCACCAATAAAGACCATACCGCCACATTGCAGATTACCGGTCATTTTCCCTATTTTCTTAAGCATTGAGCAAAAGGAACAGGCTGATGAAACACAACCATATTCTCGACGCTGCGGGGTTTTCCGCATCGGAACTGACCGGCGGAGACTTGCAGGTGTTCACGCCGGTTGACGGCACGCGCCTTGCTGCGTTGAAAATGCACACGACGGATGATGCGGGCAAGATGATCGCCAATGCCCGCGCGGCATTCACTGTCTGGCGCAACACGCCCGCCCCGCGTCGGGGAGAATTGGTGCGCCTGATCGGCGAAGAACTGCGTGCAGAAAAGAACAATCTGGGCCGTCTTGTGTCTCTGGAATGCGGCAAAATCCTGCAAGAAGGGTTGGGCGAGGTACAGGAGATGATTGATATCTGCGATCTGGCCGTCGGCCTGTCACGGCAGTTGTTCGGGTTGACGATCGCCTCGGAACGCCCCGGCCACGCCATGCGAGAGAGCTGGCATCCGATGGGGGTTTGCGGCGTGATCACCGCGTTCAATTTCCCGGTCGCCCCTTGGTGCTGGAACGCCGCGTTGGCGTTGATTGCCGGTGATCCAGTGATCTGGAAGCCGTCCGAGAAGACGCCATTGACGGCGCTGGCCACACAAAAGATTTGTGACCGGGCGTTGGCACGGTTTGGCGACGCACCTGACGGGTTGATCCAGACGGTGATTGGCAAAGGCGATATTGGCGAGGCTCTGACCAGTTCGCGCGATGTGGCAATTGTTTCGGCCACCGGGTCAACCGGTATGGGACGCGAGGTGAGTGCGGCGATGGCGGCGCGGTTTGGCCGCTGTATTCTGGAGTTGGGCGGGAATAATGCGATGATTGTGACGCCAAGTGCCGATCTGGAAATGGCACTGCGGGCAATTGTGTTTTCCGCCGTGGGCACGGCCGGGCAAAGATGCACCAGCCTGCGCCGGTTGATTGTGCATGAGGACATTTACGACCAACTTCTGCCACGTCTGAAGACGGCCTATGCCGGGTTGCCAATTGGTGATCCGCTGGCAGACGGTGTGTTGGTCGGCCCGCTGATTGACCAAGCGGCCTTTGATGGGATGGAGGCGGCGTTAAAGACTGCGCAGATTGATGGCGGCGAGGTGTTTGGCGGTGGGCGGGCGTTGGCAGAGCAGTATCCCGACGGGTATTACGCCACCCCGGCAATCGTCGAGATGCTGGGGCAAGCAGACATTGTACGCCAGGAAACCTTTGCACCGATCCTGTATGTGATGAAATATCGCCTGTTTGATCAGGCGATATCGCTGCAGAACGATGTACCGCAAGGGCTGTCATCCTGCATATTTACGACCGACGTGCGCGAGTCGGAGTATTTCCTGTCCGCCTGCGGTTCTGATTGCGGCATTGCCAACGTCAATATCGGCCCGTCTGGTGCCGAGATTGGCGGGGCTTTTGGCGGCGAGAAGGAAACCGGAGGGGGGCGCGAAAGCGGCTCGGATGCGTGGAAGGGGTATATGCGTCGTCAGACCAATACGGTGAATTATTCGCGCGACTTGCCACTGGCGCAGGGCATTACGTTCGATATTGAAGGGGCGGCGTCATGAGCTTTGAAAGGATCGCGGTTCTCGGGCTGGGTAAGGTTGGCACATTGGCCGCCAAACTGCTGCATCAGGCTGGGTTCGAGGTTACCGGATATGACCAACATGCCCCGCGCGAGGCACAGTCATTTGCCGTTAAGGACGTGGATATCTGTAACCCCAAGGTGTTGGCGGGGGAGTTTGCAAAAGTGGACGCAGTTTTGTCCTGCCTGCCTTTTCATCTGAATATCGACGTGGCGACAGCGGCGCATAAGGCGGGCATTCATTATTTCGACCTCACCGAGGATGTGCCGACCACCAATGCAATCATTGAGCTGGCCAAGACATCAAAGGGGCTGATGGCGCCGCAATGCGGGCTGGCACCTGGGTTTATCGGTATTGTCGGGGCCTCACATATCGCCATGTTCGATACGTGCCGTTCGGTGCGGATGCGGGTGGGGGCGTTGCCGCAGCACCCTACGGGCCTGTTGGGGTACGCCTTCAACTGGTCGCC
>DAOUQK010000073.1 GCA_030625695.1 Paracoccaceae bacterium
TTGTGTCGTGCTTTGGATCTGGACCCCGGCGATGCCTGAGCTTTTCGTCACCAATTTCAACCGCAATTTCACCGGAGTCTCGGCCACCGCCGCCAATGTGATCCGCCAACAGATCAAATCCCACGATCTGGCCCTGATCGGTCACCCCCTGCCCGGTTGTCCCGATCCCATCTCTGTTGCAACGGCACGCGCCTTGTCGCGCACGCCCCAGGAGGGGCGTGAGTTTGTCATCTGGCATGTGCGCCGAAACCCGGAAATGCGTGCAGCAATATGGGCGCGGGATGTGTTGCGTCTGCCGGTGCGGATTGTGTTTACGTCGGCGGCGTTACGGTATCATTCCGCCTATCCCCGTTGGCTGATTTCCCGAATGGATGCGGTGATTGCCACCACCGAACATGCGGCCGAATATGTCCCGCATGTGCGCGCCGTGGTGCCGCACGGGGTTGATACGGATATGTTTTGCCCCAGCCGGAACCGGTCTGGCGACTGGATCAAACAAGGTTTTGGGGGCTTGCGAGGCATTGCCACCATCGGGCGGATCAGACCGGAAAAGGGCAGTGATCTGTTTGTCGAGGCGATGCTGAAGCTGTTGCCACAACACCCCGATTGCGTAGCACTTTTGATCGGCAAAGCCACGGCCAAGCACCAGGGCTTTCTGCAAGGGTTGAAGGACAAGGCGCGCGCCGCTGGCCTGGCCGACCGGCTGCTGTTTCCCGGTGAACTACCGCCGCAGGACCTGCCCGCGCTGATGCGCGCGCTTTCTTTGGTAGTGCAATTGCCCCGATACGAAGGCTATGGCATGGCCCCGCTTGAAGGCATGGCCAGTGCGGTGCCATTTATCGGCAGCGAAGCCGGTTATTACCAGGCGTTTTCGGCGCAGGGCAAAAGTGGTGTGATTGTTGCGCAAGAGGCGGCGGCGCAGGCCGCAGAGGCAGCCCACGCTTTGCTTTCAGATGCTAACCGTCTGGCCGCTATGGGCGCATCGGCCCGGGACATCGCGCAACATTCCTTTAGCGCCGCAATCGAAGCGGCAGGAATTGAGACGGTTTACCAACAATTGCAGCCGTAGGGCGGGGTTCACCCCGCCTTTGCCCAAAGGGCCGGCGGGGTGAAACTCCGCGCCTTACGCCGCTGGCATCCGCTGTTCGACAATGCCGGCCCACCAGGAACAGCCCGCCGGAATCGCCTCGTCGTTGAAGTTGTATTCCGGGTGATGCACCATCGCGCCTTCGCCATTGCCCACCAGGATATAGGCGCCGGGACGTTCCTCGAGCATATAGGCAAAATCCTCGCCGCCCATGACCAGATCGGCGTGATCGCAATCGCCGGAAACCGCGCGCGCGACATCAGCGGCAAATTCGGTTTGTTCCTCGTGGTTGACCATCGCCGGATAGCCCCGGTGATACGTTACATCCGCCGTGCCACCAAAGGTCACGGCAACCCCGGCGCAAATCTCTTTGATGCGTTTCTCGGCCAGTGCCCGCATGTCTTTGCTCATGGTGCGCACCGTGCCCTTTAGGCGAGCAGACTGAGGTATCACATTGAAAGCATTGGAAGATGTTTCAAACGAGGTCACAGAAACAACCATCTGATCCACCGGATTGGCATTGCGCGAGGCAATGGTTTGCAACGCCATTACGGCCTGTGCTGCCATCACTGTGGTATCGACCGTGTTGTGCGGCATCGCCGCATGGCCACCCAGCCCCTCGAGCGTGATATCAAACTGATCGGTCGCGGCAAAAAACGCACCCGAACGGATGCCGAATGTGCCCACGGCCTGGCCCGGCCAATTGTGCATGCCGTACACTTCCTGAATGCCCCATTTATCCATCAACCCGTCGTCGCACATTTCTTTGCCGCCGCCGCCGCCCTCTTCGGCAGGCTGAAAAATGATCACCGCCGTGCCATCAAAATTGCGTGTCTCAGCCAGATATTTCGCCGCCCCGAGCAGCATCGCCGTATGCCCGTCGTGGCCACAAGCATGCATCGCGCCCGGAGTCTTTGAGGAATATTCCAACCCCGTCGCCTCGAGAATCGGTAATGCATCCATGTCGGCGCGCAAACCTATGACTTTGCCGGATTTATTCGTCTTGCCTTTGATCACCGCGACCACGCCGGTACGGCCAATCCCGGTTGTCACATCGTCACAGCCAAACGCCTTCAGCTTGTCCGCCACCAGCGCGCTGGTGCGGTGAGTGTCAAACAGCAACTCGGGGTTTTCATGCATATCGCGTCGCCATTCGGTGATTTCGGGCAGCATTTCGGCAAATCGGTTTTTCACGGGCATTTTGAGGGGGTCTCCTTTAGGGATTTCGTGAGGCGTAGGGCGGGGTTCACCCCGCCGTTATTTTAGGGGCCGGCGGGGTGAACCCCGCCCTACGCCGCTTTCATACGTTGTTCTATCAGTTCCGCAAACCAGCGACAGCCTGCCGGGATGATATCATCGTTAAAATTATACTCAGGGTGGTGCAACCCGGCAGAATCGCCGTTGCCCAGCAGGATAAACGCGCCCGGACGCTCGTTCAGCATGAACGAGAAATCCTCGGCGCAGCCGCCTGATATGTCCTGCGCCACTTTGGCGGCAAATTCAGTCTGTTCGGGCGCGTTGACCGTGACCGGCACGCCCTTTTCGTAGTCGATTTCGGCTGATCCGCCACAAGCAGCTGCAATATGGTTAACGATCTCGCTCAGGCGCCGCTCGATCATCGCCCGGAGCTCTTCCGAATGCGCCAGCATCAGGCTTGGACAAATGGCAAACTGCCCCGGTGGAAGGCCTGGCGCGTTGTGCAGCGCATAGACCTCCTGAATGCCCCACCGTTCCATAAACCGACGGTTTTTGATCGGCATGTTACGATTCCTTTAGACGAGTAATCAGGGTTTTCATAAACTTATGCCCCGCTTCAAACTCTGAAATCTCAATGTATTCATTTGGTTGGTGGGCCTGGTTAATGCTGCCGGGGCCGCAGACAACGGCGGAATAGCCCGCCGACTGAAACTGTCCGCCTTCGGTGCCATAGCTGACCACATGGGTGCCATTGTCGCCGGTGATGGCGCGCGCCAGGGCCTCGGCCTCGCCGTCTTCTTCCGGGCGCAGGCCGGGGACGCCGAACAATGGTTCCAGTTCGATGCCGGAATCGGGGTGGATTTTGCGCATATTGGCCTCGATCCGACGCACTTCGGCGACGAATCTGGCATCCCAATCGGCAGGGTTTTCGCCGGGGACAACCCGCATTTCAAAATCCAGAACACAGTTCTTGGCGGTAATATTGCGGGCCGTGCCGCCACTGATATTGCCCACATGCAAGGTGGTGAACGGCGGGTTAAACATAGCCGCGAGGGTTTCAGGCTTTTTGCTTTGAATTTCGGCGTTTGTGCGGTTTACCCATTCCAGAATCCGCCCCGCCTCAAGGATTGCACTGACGCCGGTGGGCAAAAGCGATGAATGCACTTCAAAACCAGTGATATGCACCACATAGCCCTGCCCGCCTTTGTGCGCCGTCACCGCCTGCATGTTGGATGGCTCGCCGACAATTACCGCCGAGCCTTTGGGCAAAATCGGTTGCATCGCCCGGATCATCGGCGGCGCGCCGGTACAACCGACTTCTTCGTCATAACTTAGCGCCAATTGCAGCGGGCGTTTCAATTCCTGTTTCGAGGCCGCGACCAGGGCCCAGATCGCAAGCGCGTCATAGCCTTTCATGTCGCAGGTGCCGCGGCCAAAGTATTTGCCATCCTTTTCAACAACTTCAAAGGGGTCACTGTCCCATGGCTGGCCGTCAATTGGCACCACGTCAGTGTGGCCGGACAGAACCACAGCGCCTTCTTCCCAGGGGCCGGTATGGGCAAACAACGCCGCCTTTTCACCTTCGTCATGATAGTGGCGGTACGCCTTTATCCCATGATCTGACAGGTAAGTTTCCACCCAATCAACCAATGGCAGGTTGGTGTCGCGGCTGACTGTCGGGAAAGACACCAGCTTTTGCATGATTTGCAATGGGGTTAATTGTTCGGGCATATCAGTATCCGCTGTCAGAGGTGAGGACGAAATGACCCGGTTCGACTTCGTTATAGACCGACGGTTCGGGCACATAGTCAATTGGATGAATTGGTGATGGTATCGGTTTGAAATTAAGGTCTTTTTCCGATTTTCGTTTACGGGGATCAGCGATCGGGACCGCCTTCATCAAAGCCTGCGTATAGGGGTGTTGTGGGTTCTCGAACACCCGCGCGCGCGGGCCAAGTTCGACGATACGGCCCAGATACATCACCCCCACATTATGGCTGACCCGTTCAACCACGGCCATATCGTGGCTGATAAACAGATAAGACAGCCCCAGATCGGCCTGCAATTCCATCATCAGGTTCAGCACCTGCGCCTGAACCGAAACGTCCAGCGCCGACACCGCCTCGTCGGCGATGATTAGCTTGGGGTTCAGCGCCAGGGCGCGGGCGATGGCGATACGTTGACGCTGACCGCCGGACATTTCGTGTGGATAGCGGCGCATGAAAGAACGCGGCAGTTCGACGCGGTCAAACAGCATCGCCACCCGGTCATCGAGTTCGGAACCGGACGCGGTATTGAAATTGCGCATCGGTTCGGCCACCTGATCCGATAGCATCATTTGCGGGTTGAGCGACGCAAACGGGTCCTGAAAAATCATCTGCATGTCGCGCCGCGCCTCGCGCAGCTCTTCCGGGGGAAGTTGCATGATGTTGACGCCGTCGATTTCAATCTCGCCCGCAACCGGTTCGACCAGACGCAGGATTGATCGGCCTGCCGAGGATTTACCACAGCCTGATTCCCCAACAAGACTAAGGGTTTGGCCCTTGTTAACGTTGAACGACACATCTTCGACAGCATGCACGTTGGCGACCGTACGGCGAAAGAATCCGCCGGTGACAGGGAACCGCGTGGTCAGGCCTTTGACGCGCAGCAGTACTTCGTCTGTGCCCAGGATTGGCTCGATCTTTTGACCTTCCACGCCGAACAGTTTCATCGGTTCCGGCACGGGTTTGCCGCGCATTTCACCAAGTTTCGGCACAGCCGCCAGCAGGGCCTGCGTATAGGCGTGCTTTGGGTTCTCAAAAATCTCTTCGACGGTGCCCTCTTCGACCTTATTGCCGCGGAACATCACCACCACCCGGTCGGCCATCTGTGCCACCACGGCCATGTCGTGGGTGATGAACATAACGGCCGTGCCGGTATCGCGCTTCAAACGGTCCATCAGCGCCAGAATTTCGGCCTGAATGGTCACGTCCAACGCCGTGGTCGGCTCATCCGCGATCAACAGGCGCGGCTCGCAGGCCATCGCCATCGCGATCACCACCCGTTGGCGCATACCACCGGACAATTCATGCGGAAATTGCGCCAGACGCCGCTCGGGTTCGGGAATGCGTACTTCGCGTAACAGTTCAATTGCGCGCGCTTCCGCCTTGGATTTGCTTAGTTTTTTGTGAACCCGCAGGCCTTCTGTCAACTGGCGACCAACCGTGAACACTGGGTTCAAAGCGGTCATCGGTTCCTGAAAGATCATGCCAATTTCGTTGCCGCGTATGTGGCGCATCAGGTCCGCATCGGCGGTTGCCAGATCCATTTGGCCGCCGTCCAGCCGGTCAAACATCAACTGACCCCGGGTGATATCGCCGCCGCCGTATTCAACCAGCCGCATCAAAGACAAGGATGACACCGATTTGCCGGAGCCTGATTCGCCCACCACACAGACGGTTTCACCGGGGTAAATCTCAAACGAAACGTCCTCGACCCCCGTTACCGGCCCGTCTTTGGTCTGAAATTCAACCCGTAGTCCTTTGATCTGAGCAATCGGTTGTTGGTCCAGCACAGCAAATCCCCCTTAGGTATTCTTGCCAGACGCTACGGTGATGTCGCCGGCCGTGTCAAACGGACATGTCAAACCCGCTGACATATTTTCCCTTGGTAAGGCTTGCATTTTTCTCAAACTCTGCTTCGATAGCAGGCATGAAGTTTCGGGGGGAGAAACTGCAGACTGGGAAACCTACCATTGCCGTTTAGTTACAATGCCTTCCTCTTGGGACTTGCAAAAAACCACAACTGCTATGTCAGCGGTAACAATAAGGCACAACATGTGCCCAACAAGGAGTGAGAAATGAAAATACGAGCCCTATTGCTTGGCGCGATCGCCTGCACGGCGCTGGCGCCTGCGGCCATGGCCGAGCGCGGATCGGACGGCACAGTCAAAATTATTTACTGGCAGGCCCCGTCGATCCTGAACCCTTACCTGTCAGGCGGCACCAAGGACATTGATGCCTCGGCCATCGTGGTCGAGCCTTTGGCGCGCTATAACGAAACTGGTGCGATTGTGCCGTATCTGGTCGACGAAGTGCCGACCGTTGGTAACGGCGGCGTATCCGCCGACCTGAAATCCATCACATGGAAGCTGACATCGGGCCTGAAGTGGTCGGATGGTACGGCTGTAACATCTGCCGACGTTCAATTTACGGCTGAATATTGCATGCACCCCGAAGGTGGCTGTGCGCAGTTGTCGTTCTTTGAAGGCGTGACATCGGTTGATGTTGTTGATGACCTGACGGTGACAGTGAACTTCGCAGAGGCCAAGCCAAACCCATATGGTCCGTTTGTTGGTGGTCAATCGCCAATCATCCAAAAGGCCCAGTTTGAAAACTGCATGGGTGCCAAGGCACCTGAGTGTACCGATGCCAACTTTGGCCCAATCGGCACCGGCCCCTTCACAGTCAAGGAATTCCGTCCTAATGACGTGATCCAATACGTCGCCAACAACCATTACCGCGATCCGGCCAAGCCGGCGTTTGCAGCGATCACCTTCAAGGGTGGCGGCGATGCAACCGGTGCGGGCCGTTCAGTTCTGGAAACGGGCGAATTTGACCACGCCTGGAACCTGCAACTGGCACCCGACGTGATTGCCAAAATGGAAGAGGCCGGCAAGGGTGCGGCACAGGTTGGTTTTGGTCCACTGGTTGAGCGGATTGAGATGAACATGACCGACCCGTCACCATCGCTTGACGCGGATACCCGCGCAACCGTAGCGGCCCCGCATCCGTTCCTGTCCGACATCAACGTCCGCAAGGCACTGTCGATGGCCATCGACCGCGAATTGCTGGTTGAAGTTGGCTATGGCAAGGCCGGCAAGGTCGCTTGCGATCTGGTTCCATCGCCTCTGAACTATGCAGCACAGAACGATTACTGCAAAACTCAGGACATTGCGGGCGCCAACGCGCTGCTGGAAGGTGCTGGTTGGGTCAAAGGCAGTGACGGCATTCGCGCCAAAGACGGCGTTCGGATTTCGATCGTCTATGCGACCTCGACCAATGCTGTGCGTCAGGACTTTCAGGCGCTGATCAAGCAGTGGTGGGGCGAAATCGGTGTTGAAACCGAATTGCGCAACATCAACGCGTCGGTGTTCTTTGGTGGTGACCCGGGTTCGCCTGACACGTTCCAGAAGTTCTATACGGACGTGGAAATGTACGCCAACACCTTTAACGGCACCGACCCACAAGCGTATCTGGCGGCCTATCGTTGTGGCAACGAACCCAAGCCGTCCAGCCAGTGGCAGGGTGAGAACATCAACCGGTTCTGTGATCCGGCCTATGATGCGCTGATCGACAAGCTGGGCCGTACCGGTGACATCGCCGAGCGTGGCGCGATTGCAATCGAGATGAACAACATGCTGACCAAAGACAGCTATACCATTGTTCCTCTGGTGCACCGTGGCCGGGTTTCGGCCATCGTCAACACCTTGGGCGGTTACAAGATGAACGTCTGGGACAGCGAGATGTGGAACATTGCTGACTGGCATCGTAAAGAAGGTTCGTAAATAACGAGCTTTATGCGCCGCCCCGGATCAATTCCGGGGCGGCGTTTCTTTCGCTTCCCACCCCAAGCCCCAACAAGACTAAGCTGCAAAGGCGCCGCGAATGCTGACTTACACCATCCGTCGATTGGTTCTGTCCGTCCCGACGCTTTTGTTCATCAGTCTGTCCATTTTTCTGCTGCTCGAGCTTGCTCCGGGTGATCCGATGGCCCAGGTTCCCCTGACTATCCCGCCCGAAGTAAAGGAAAAGATGCGCGAGGCACTGGGTCTCGGAGAGCCGATCCCTGTGCGGTACTACAAGTGGCTGGTGCAATTCTTTTGGGTAGAACCACAGGTGTTGATCGACCATATGTTCGACACCAGGCTGGCCTGGCACTATGAAGCCGTTCCCGCCGATATGTCCGCAGCTTTGCTGAATACCCTGACCGAAGAGGGATCGATCCGTGAAACATCCGCCGGTTTGGAAATGCTTGTCAAAGACCAGCGGGTCCTCAGCTGGCAGACACGCAGTCCGGTCATGGACATCGTGGTACAGCGTATTCCCCAAACCATATGGGTGGTTGGCACCGCCTATATCGTCGGCATCCTGATCGCCCTGCCGATTGGTATCTATAGTGCGTATCGTCAGTATTCGATATTCGACCAGTCCGGTACATTCATCACCATGATCGGATTTTCGGTGCCGCCGTTTTTTACCGGGCCGTTACTGATCGTGATATTCGCGGTACATCTGGGCTGGTTGCCGTCCGTGTATGACACCATCCATGTGGTCACCGACTGGGAAAGCTTTAAGTTCCAGTTCCGGCAAATGATCCTGCCGGTGATGGTGTTGGCGTTGCAGACCACCGCGCAGATCAGCCGCTATATGCGGGCCTCGATGCTGGACAATCTTAATCAGGATTATGTCCGTACCGCCCGCGCCAAGGGGCTGAGCGAGGCGGTGGTGGTGATGGTGCATGTATTGCGCAACTCGATGATCCCGGTGGTTACGGTGATTGCCCTTGGCATGCCCGCGATCTTTGGCGGCGCGATCATCACCGAGGTTATTTTCAAGGTCAACGGCATTGGCCAGTTGTTGATCACAGCACTGTTTGCCAATGACCTGCCGATGGTGCTGACGCTGACGTTCATCTTCGCGATCATGATCGTGCTGTTCAACCTGATTGCCGATGTTCTTTACGGCGTGCTTGACCCAAGGATCCGTTATGACTGAGCTGAGCAACCCTGTCCCGCAGGGCAAATCCACCAGCCAGATGCAGGATGTCTGGGGGCAGTTTCGCAAACACAAAGGCGCTATGCTGGGCGGTGGGTTCCTGGCGTTCATCACGCTGGCGGTGCTGTTTGGCCCGTATATCTGGACGCTGGACCCGCAAAAGATCGACTATCGCGCGCGGGATTTACGACCCATTTATATGGCGATTTTCGACAGCGACGTCAAAGTCGCCTGGGCCCATCCGTTTGGCACAGATCAGTTGGGGCGTGACGGGATTTCCAATATGCTGGCAGGCGGGCGCGCGTCGATGGCCGTTGGCTGGGCGGCGATGCTTTTGACCATGCTGATTGGCACATCCATTGGCGTTATCGCCGGGTTTTTCAAACGCCTTGACGGGCCGCTGATGCGGCTGACCGATCTGTTTCTGTCGTTGCCAATCCTGCCATTGCTTTTGGTTGCCGTGACGCTGTTTCGACAACCGCTTAGCAGCAATTTCGGCCCCGAAGGCGGTATGTTCATCCTGATTGTCGGCATCATCGGCATAACCTCATGGATGCCCACGGCGCGGATTGTGCGCGGTGATGTTCTGGCGCTGAAGGAACGGGAATTTGTGCTGGCAGCGCGGTCAATCGGCACCAAGAACAGAAATCTGATCACCCGCCATATCCTGCCTAACGTGCTTAGCCCGATCATGGTCTCGGCCACATTGGGTCTGGCGACGGCGATCATCACCGAAAGCGCGCTGTCGTTTCTTGGCGTCGGTTTCCCATCGGATTTCCCGACCTGGGGCAAGATGCTGGCCGATGCGGTTGACAGGATGGAGAACTTTCCCGAACGGGTAATCATGCCGGGTCTGGCGATTTCACTGACGGTGCTGGCGGTGAATTACATGGGTGACGGTCTGCGCGACGCCTTGGATCCACGTATTCGCGGGCGGTAATGCCGTAGGGCGGGGTTCACCCCGCCCTACCACTGACCAAGTGTCGTCTGCCAAACTATGGTGCGGACCGTCTATTTGGCAATCGCCTGAAACAGATGGGCCTGCTGGGGCATTTTCAGAGTGTCGCCATCCCTGAAACGCGCAACACCTTCGAGAATTTCCGAGACTATCTTACCAATGACTTCGTCGCCGGCCTTTCGTAACGCTGGTTCATTCGGCGATGCCAGAATTCCGGCGCGCATGGTTTCCGGCGAAGCAGACATTATTCGGTTCAATGCAAGAGCTGTCGGTGGAGGACACTCAAATTGAGCGTCGGAAATCAACGAGCAAATATGTGCGCTATCGTTCCAGATAAACGGCTCGACCGCCTTTGCCGCGCAATCATCATCCAGGTGATGAGCAAGAGCTTCTGCCACGATTTGGAAAAAGGGGGGAATGGATGCCCAGCAAGTGAGAAACAGTTTTGCGCCGTCACACATGACGCGGCGCATTTCAACAAGTGCTGCCTGCTTGTCGGGAAAAAACTGCAGGCCCTGTTGACAAAAGGCAACGTCAAATTCACCGTTTTCGAACGGCATCTCCTCGACCGGAGCCGCAACAAATTCAAACTTGTGCTTTCCGGTTGGAATATTTCGCTGCGCGATTTCAATCATTGCCGGATTCAAATCGGCCCCGACAATTCGGCTCGGGCCACTCAGTCGCAAAGCGATGGCACGGGCGACCGCGCCAGTGCCACATGCGACATCAAGCACCTTCGCCTGCCCCGGCAAGGAAATCGCATCGAGCGTTGCTTCCGCCATCGGAGCGAAGATGGCGGGCATTGTCTGGTTTTCATAGGTTTCCGCAGCACTGGAGGAGAGATGAAATTTGTTACTGTTCGTCATACGATCAATATCCCATAGCAATAATTACCCCGCTAATAGACCTGTCGTTAGCACCTGTGTCAAATGTCGCGGCGCGTGGGCTTTCATCCACCCGACGCCTCAATCTCAGTGCAGTTTGTTGCGGATGCGCCGCACGGCCCACCAGACAGCCCCCAGCACCGGGAGCGTCACCGCGGCAATCAACATCCCCTTGGAGATGCCAAGGGCCACCCCCAGCGGATATAAAAGATATCCCACCAGTGACACGGCGTAATAGCTGATTGCCACCACCGACAACCCTTCGACGGTGTGTTGCAGACGCAATTGCAGATCGGCGCGTTTGTCCATACTGGTTAGCACGGCCTGATTTTGCGCCGACCGTTCCACATCCACTTGCGTTCGCAACAGGTTACCTGCACGGATCGCCCGATCCGCCAACACCTGAAGCCGGGCTTCGGTGGCTTTGACGGTGCGCATGGCCGGCTCATAACGCCGCTGCATGAACTCGGCAAACGTTGGCCGCCCGCCAAAACGCGCCTCGCGCAAGGCTTCGATGCGTTGGCCGACAATCGCCTCATACGCCCGGGTCGCACCAAACCGGAACGAGGCCTGCGCCGCCATTGCCTCGAGTTCGGCAGAGATTGTCAGCAGATGTTGCAGTGTGTCCTCGGCCTTATTTGACTTGTCGGTCATTTCGCCCATCAGAACGCTAAGCTGGTCGTCCAGCCCGCCAATGGGACCGGACAGGGTGCGCGCCCGGGAAAAGCCCAGCATCGACATGGATTTATAGGTTTCGATCTCCAGCATCCGCTGGACCATCCGGCCAATCCGGCGCTGGCCAGTATCGGGTGCCACAAATATGGCAAAGCGCTGATGCCCGGCGGGGTCGATGCGGAAATCGCCGGCAATGGTGGCCGCCCCGTCCAACGCGTCGGTAACCGCCAGGCTTTCGGGGACAAACCAGTCGTCAAGTGCTGTCAGAACCTCGGCGTCACCCGGATGGGCTGCGACCCGCAGCAGCACCGATGTGACCCGGCGTCCGGGGGCATTCGCCAGCCAATCCTCGGGGAAAACCTCAAAGTCGGTGGGATCAAAGGCCCGGTCGCTGACGCCGTCGATAAAGGCGGTATAGGTGACAAA
>DAOUQK010000085.1 GCA_030625695.1 Paracoccaceae bacterium
CAGGAACGCCAGCGGGGCCCAGATGCCAGCCTCTCCGGCCACAGCCCCAACCAGCACATAGATACCGGCCCCCACCATGACGCCGACGCCATAAGCGGTTAGCAACCATGGGCCAATGCGGCGTTTGAGGGTGTCGTTCATTGGTTCATTCCCCAAAAACTGCCAGACGCGATCTGCGTATAGGTTTCCGTCACCCAGCTCGCGCCTTCACCCCACATCTCTTGCGCAGCATCCACTCCCTTGTCGATCCTCACCAGCTTGTCGGCACCATCCGCAACCTTCTCCAGCGCCGATTTCGCCTGTTTCGGCGAGGATTCCGTGACGCCCGCCGCGCGCATGGCCTTGGCCCCGCGTGGTATGACGGCCTTCAGGAAATACCAGGCGTTCTTCTGCTCGGCCTCGATACTGTCGGGGTTCAGGATGGTCTGAAGCGCCAACGCCGAGGCCGCTTTCAGCACGCCGTCGCTATCGCTGAGCATCCCGGCACAAAGCCTAACCGCAACCATCCGTTGTTCATCGCTATAGCGCGCCACGCGGACCGCCAGCCGGTTACGCTCGGTCTCCAGTACTTCGGGGGCTGCGATGCAAATGTCATCGCGATGGGTCTCCAGCGCGTCGGTCAGACGCGCGGCGGGGCCGTCGGGTGGAAATCCTTCGCGTTCGGCGGTGCGTTGCATTTCGCGCTGACCCTGTGCCAGCTTGTCAAAAAGCGTCAGCGGATCGGTCTTGTAACGCCCCAGATCGCGGCGCAGATCGCTGATTGGCTCGGCAAAGGCCGCGTTGATCGCCTGACCCAGATTGTTGGGGCTTTTATCGCGACGACAACGCGCGGTGAAATCCCGCAGCGACTGGCGGATGGCGTCAATGATGTGGTCAAGATCGGGTGTTTCGACGGCAACGGCGATCAGGTGCCTACCCGACACCTGAACCCGCTGAGCATAGGGGTTGCGGGCGATCAGATTGTCGATGTTGTGGCGAGCGGCAATTTCGGCGATCATCGCGTTCGCATGCGCCGGGCCTTTGGCCCAATCGTCATCGGGGATAAGCGCGATTTCAGCAAGCATGTTCAGGTCTTGCGGCCGACCCTCAAGCAGGGCGTTGTACCAGTCGATCCAGAAACGCCAATCCGCCTTATGGTCCTGTGACAGGAGGGTTTGGGCGGTTTCCCACATTTCGGCGGCATCGCCGGGCAGGGAGGCAGGCCAAAGCGGCGGCGGCGCGGCGAGCCGATCGCCGTCTTCGAGAAATGCAACGTCGGCAGCGAGGGCGGCGTTGGCGTCAGTGTCAGCGAAAACGAGGGCGGCGTTGGCGGCGGTGGCAGCCGCGAGGGCGTTGGCGGCGGTGGCAGCGGCGAGGGCATCGGCAGCGGCGGCGGCGAAGGTGGCAGGGAGGATGGCGAAGGGGGTATTGGAGAGGGCGGCGTCGGCAAGGGCGGCGTTGGCGACGGTGACGGCGGTGTTGGCGACGGTGACGGCGGCGTTGGCGACGGACCTGATCTCGGCGGTTGGCGACAATGCCGCAACTCCCGAGACCAACAGGCAACGGCACGTTTGCAGCTCTGACAAATCAATTTTGTCGTCGTCCCCATGATATCGCAGCAGCAACGGCAGCACCCGCGCCGCCACGCGGCTGGCGATCCACGCCGCATCCTGCGCGCGGGTTGCTTCCGGGCGCGCTCTCAGCCAGGTCTCCAACTCCTCCGGTGTCACCTCACCCGGCCCCCTCCGCTTTCAACCGCTCTGGCAGGGTATTGGCCCAGGTGCTGATGGTGCCAGCCCCAAGGCAGACCACCATATCGCCGGGTTTGCCCTGTTCCTGAACCAGCCGCACCAGATCGTCTTCATCACGGATCGCGCGGGCGTGACGGTGGCCGTGGGCGATCAGCCCTGCCACCAGATCGTCGCGTGACGCCCCTTCAATGGGGTCTTCGCCGGCCGCAAAGACCTCGGCAATGGCAACCACGTCGGCCTCGTTGAAACAAGCGCAGAAGTCATCGAACAGCGATGCAAGACGGGTATAACGGTGCGGCTGATGCACGGCGATAACCCGGCCTTCGCAAGCTTGGCGGGCGGCTTTCAAGACGGCAGCAATCTCGACCGGGTGATGGCCGTAATCGTCGATGATGGTCACGCCATTGACTTCGCCCACACGGGTAAAGCGCCGGTTGACGCCGCCGAACGCTGCCAAAGCCGCACGGATTTCTTCGCCTTTCATCCCAAGATGGCGGGCAACGGCGACCGCGCTCAACGCGTTCGAAACGTTATGATCGCCGGGCATCGGCAGGGTACACCCAAGGATTTCGGCACCTTCGCCTTGCAGCAATATATCAAAATGCGCGACGCCCTTTTTATACGTCAGATTAACCCCACGCACATCGGCCTGTGCATTAAAGCCATAGGTAGTGACGCGCCGGTCAGCGATCCGGCCCACCAGTGCCTGCACCTCTGGGTGATCGGTGCAGCAAACTGCCAGACCATAAAACGGAATGTTCGACACAAAATCATGAAACCCTTCGCGCAAGGCATCAAAGTCGCCCCAGTGTTCCATATGTTCCGGGTCAATATTGGTGATGATGGCGATGGTGGCAGGCAGGCGATTAAACGTCCCGTCGCTCTCGTCCGCCTCGACCACCATCCATTCGCCCTGCCCCATCCTTGCGTTCGACCCATAGGCATGAATGATGCCACCATTAACCACGGTGGGGTCAAACCCGCCAGCCGTCATCAGTTCGGCCATCATCGTCGTGGTCGTGGTCTTGCCATGAGTCCCGGCCACGGCGATGTTGGATTTAAGGCGCATCAGTTCGGCCAGCATCTCGGCCCTTCGCACCACCGGCAGACCGCGCAGGCGGGCTTCGTCCAGTTCCGGGTTGCCGGGTTTGATCGCGGATGAGATGACCACAACTTCGGCGCCTTCAAGGTTCTCAGCACGCTGGCCAACAAAAACAGACGCCCCCAGACCGGCCAGCCGGTCGGTGATCTTGGACGTCTTCAGGTCCGACCCCTGCACCACATACCCCTGATTAAGCAGCACTTCGGCAATGCCCGACATGCCGATACCGCCGATACCGACAAAATGGATCGGGCCGATGTCACCGGGCAGTTTGGTGGCTGTTTTCATGGTGTTTCCTTATGTGCAAGTGCGCGAACCAGCGCCATCAGGCGCATCGTCGCGTCCGGGCGGCCAATGGACAGGGCGGCACCGGCCATTGTTACGGCGGCGTCCGGCGTGGTTAGGATTGTGGTAATCTGGGTGGCAAGGTTGGCGGCGTCAAACACAGATTCCGGCATCAGAATGGCGGCACCCGCCTCGACCAACCCGCGTGCGTTGGCGGTCTGATGATCTCCGGCAGCAGCCGCATAAGGCACCAGGATCGACGGTCGGCCAATAACGGTCAAGTCGGCAATCGACGACGCCCCGGCCCGGCTGATCACCAGCTGCGCCTGCGACATGCGACGTGGAACATCGTGAAAGAACGGCTGAACATCGGCCTTGATCCCGGCCTTGGCGTACCGGGCCGTGACCCTCTCGCCATCTTCGGCGCGGGCCTGATGCGAAACGCTCAGGCGCGCGCGAATGGTTTCGGGCAAACTGGCAATCGCCTCGGGCACCACATCGGACAGGATACGCGCACCTTGCGAGCCGCCCATCACCAGAATGGACATCGCCTGGTCGCCGGGTGGCACATAGGGTGCTGCCGCCATTTCCAACACCGCACCACGCACCGGATTGCCAACATGCACGCCTTTTGCGCCGTCAGGCAGATCGGTCGGCCAGACGCCACAGGCAACCTGCGCCACGCGGGTGGCAAACAGACGGTTCACCCGGCCCAGCACGCCGTTTTGTTCATGGATCATCCGCGGCAGACCCAGCAGGGTCGCCGCCCCCAACGCCGGAATGGAAGGATAGCCACCAAAGCCAACCACCACATCCGGGCGATCCCGGCGCATCTGACGTGCCGCACTCAGCACCCCCAGCGCGATACGGGGCGCGACCAAGGCTTTGGCCAGCAACCCGCCCCGCGCAAATGTGGCGCTGGACACTTGGGTAATCTCGGTCGAATGCGGAAATCCGCCGGTATACCGCGCCCCGCGCGCATCGGTAGACAGGCGCACGCGCCAGCCCTTTTTCAGCATCGCTTCGGCCAGCGCCTGCGCCGGGAACATATGCCCGCCAGTCCCGCCCGCCGCGATGAGAAGAAGTGGCAGGCTCATCCGTGGCGCTCGCTAAAAGGAACGTGGGTTTTCACCCACCCTACAGACATTCGTAGGGTGGGTGAAAACCCACGCTGACTGCCAGTTACAAACATCACCGCCGCCCGCGCAGCAAATCGCCAATCTCGCCTTGTGGTCGGGTCCTTGTGAATGCCAGCAACATACCAATCGCAATACCCCCGGCAATCAACGACGACCCGCCATAAGACACAAACGGCAAAGTCATGCCTTTGGCCGGCAACAACCGCACCGCCACCCCCATGTTGATCATCGCCTGCACCCCGAACATTGCCACCAACCCAATCCCGGCCAACCGAACGAACGGATCACGCTCGCGCATCAGCCGATACAATGACCGCACCACGATGCCCGCGTATAAAACGATGATGATCAGCACCAGAATCAGCCCGTATTCCTCGGCCGCCACCGCGACAATGAAATCCGTATGCGCATCCGGCAACGACCATTTCACCTGACCTTCGCCAACACCAACCCCAAACAACCCGCCTTCGCGGATCGCATTGGTGGCATAACCAAGCTGCGTGGTCGGATCCAGCTCAGCACTCAGGAACCCGTCAATCCGGCGGGCAAAATGCTCGGAATTCGAATAGGCCAGCGTGCCACCAAACACCACCACCCCGGCCATCACCACCAACAAAAGCATCGGCGCCCCGGCAATGAAATACATCACACCCCAACCAAACAACACCAGTGCCGCCTGACCAAAATCCGGTTGCATCACCAACAGGCCAACAATCACTGCACACAGAACAAACGACCACAATGTCCCAGGTGGCCCGTTAATTTGCTGGCTTGCCGCCAGCATCCAGGCAGCCACCACCACAAAACCCGGCTTAAGGAATTCCGAAGGCTGAACGCTGGCAAACCCCAGCGAATACCACCGCATCGCCCCCTTGCCAAAATCCGTACCCAGAAACGGCAGCAACGCCAGCGCCACAAACGCCGCCACAAACCCCAAGACCGCCAACCGGCGCACCAAGGTCGGCGACATCATCGAGGTCAGCAACATGGCCACCAATGCCGCCCCGCCAAACACCGCCTGACGTTCCACATAGTGAAACGCCGAAAATCCATTGCGCGCGGCCAGTGGCGGCGACGCCGCCAGCCCCAGCAACAAGCCAACCGCAAACAGCGCCAGCACAAAGGCCATCGACCATTTGTCCAACGTCCGCCACCATTTGGGTAAAATAGGATCGCCACCCCTGTCGGGAATCGCTCCATGCACCATCTCAGTCATGGGATATACCGCCGTTATCTGCCTCAATTCGCCCCGTTTTCGGGGTCTATTCGCCAACCATACCGTGAAAATCCCGTTCAGACCAGCCTCTTCCTCTTGCCTTTACCACTAAACCGCGCCACCTCACTTTTGATGACCTATGACACAATCATAATCGGTGCCGGAGCCGCCGGCATGATGTGCGCCGCCCACACGCGCGGACGCACATTGCTGATCGACCACGCAAAAGCCCCGGGCGAGAAAATCCGCATCTCAGGCGGCGGGCGCTGCAACTTTACCAACCTCGCAACGGGTGCCGAAAACTTCCTGTCACAAAACCCGCATTTCGCCAAATCCGCCCTGGCGCGCTATACCCCGTTCGATTTCCTGGACCTGATTGCGCGCTACAACATCGCCTGGCACGAAAAGGCCCGCGGTCAGTTGTTCTGCGACGGCAAAGCCACCCAGATTGTCGACATGCTGCGCTCGGAAATGGCAGCTACAGGCGCTGACCTCTGGCTGCAAAGCACCGTGTCAAACCTGCGCGCCACGCCCGAAGGCTTCTCACTCACGGCCAGTCGAAACGACCAGCCCCACCACCTCATCGCCCGCAACCTGGTCGTGGCCACCGGCGGCAAATCCATCCCCAAGATGGGGGCCACCGGGCTGGCCTATGACATCGCCCGCCAGTTCGACGTCTCCGTCACCGAAACCCGCGCCGCCCTCGTCCCCTTCACCTTCACCGACCAGCGTTTCAAGGCCCTGTCCGGCATTTCCCTGCCCGTCCGCGCCAGCACCAATGCCATCAGCTTTGACGAAGACCTGCTGTTCACCCACCGCGGCCTGTCCGGCCCGGCCATCCTGCAGCTCTCCTCATACTGGACCGAAGGCAAGGCCATAGCCCTCAACCTGATCCCCCACATGCCCCTGTTTGACAGCTTGCGCACCCAGCGCCAAACTCAGGGCCGCCGCCAATTGTCAACCGAACTCAGCGCCCACTTCCCTCAGCGATTGGTGGACTACCTGAGCGCACCACTAAACCTGACCCGCCGCCTCGCCGACCTGTCGGACGACAAGCTGCAATCGCTGTGCGAAAACCTCTCCAACTGGCAAATGACCCCCACCGGCACCGAAGGTTACCGCACGGCCGAAGTCACCCTCGGCGGCATCGACACCAATGCCCTGAACTCAGCTACTATGGCATGCAAAGCCCACCCAAACCTGTATTTCATCGGCGAAGCGGTCGATGTCACCGGCTGGCTCGGCGGCTACAACTTCCAATGGGCCTGGGCGTCCGGACATGCGGCGGGCACGGCTATCTCCAACGGCCCGCAATAACCCGTCACATCCACCCCATATCTCTTAAGCATCCAGCATAGGCCGTCAGGCCTATTCCGTTGGATTACAGCGTTTCGCGTTCAATTTCTTCAAAGTTGGAGACATGATTACAGTGTTTCGCGTTCAATTTGGTTCACAGCATCACTTTGACCGCCAAGGCAGAGTTTGCAAAGCACAACGCGTTTGCTGATCAAAGTGATTCAATATGAACGCGAAACGCTTTAATCTTCATTCCAATTCAGCCGATGAACAACATGCGTTCCCGACAGGCCTTTCAGCACGACTTCAACAGGCTTTAAAAGCAATAGACCGGCACGCTTGCCTGCCATGATCCGCGTTGCATCTGATACACAGATTTCATCTGGTTCGGCCATGGCGGCGATGCGAGCGGCCTTATTTACAACCGTGCCAAAGAAATCGTCTTCGGTCTGAATCACATCGCCGGTATGAACCCCGACACGCAGTTGCAATTGCGGTTCCGTGTCTGCCTCGCGGTTGCCCTTTTGGATCTCTCGCGCGGCAATCAAGGCGGCACGGGCCGAGGTAAACGTGGACATGGTTCCATCGCCCAGCGATTTGATCAGTTGTCCGCCATTGGCCTCGATCACCTGCGTTACAAAACTGAAATGGCTCTGGACGGCGGGTGCCCAGACCCGGTCTCCTAACGCATCGGCAATGGCCGAAGAATTGGCAATGTCGGTGAACATGACCGTGGCCGTGCCTTCGCGCTGACTGTGGTGAAAACCTTCTTTGGCCGCCTCGACCAGCCCGTCCAATGCCGCATGCTCGACTCCGATAATCTCGATGTTCCTTGTCGGGTTAGATGCGTGATACTGAACGATTTTCCAACTGCCATCTTCCAAAGCAAAAGTCATGGTTACGCGAAGCTGTACCGGGTTTTCCATTGTGGCAAATTTCAGGTCGCAAATCCAGGCTGACCATCCGACATTTCCGCATTCAAACGCTTCAATGTGCAGTTCTTTTTGGGTGGCTTCAGGAATTTCCCGCGCATGATCTCCAAATCCCTTGCGCAGCACATCACCGGACCAGCGTTCGCCAAAGGCGGTGCCAATATAACAAAGATGCTCAGAAGTCGAAAACAGATTGAGTAAGGTGCGCTCATCCTTGCCTATGATTGCCTCGCTCCAGCGACGGGTTATGGCAATCAGTTCTGGTGACGGTTTTATCATTCAATGTCTCCGCGTACTGGCACAGGGAACCTGAACCGACCGAGTTAAAAATTGTGCCAAAGAAATTGTGGCGCGGCAAGGCCGCCAAACCCATGAACAGCCCCTAATTCGAAAGGCTATACCCCAACCCCGCCTTAACCTCAGCCATAAAATCCTCACCCCTACGCTCAAAATTATCGTACTGATCAAAACTCGCCGTCGCCGGTGCCAACAAAACCGTATCCCCCGCCTCAGCCTCTTCCATCGCCCGCTCAACTGCGGCGCCCATCTCCCCACAAACCTCCGCCTCACAGCCCAGCCTCATCGCAAACGACGCCGCCTCACGTCCAATTACATAGGCCTTCACAACCCCGCCCAAAGCCCCCTCAAACCCATCCAACCCGCCCTCTTTCTCCAACCCGCCACAAATCCAGCGAATACGCTTGAACGCACTCAACGCCTTCACCGCCGCCTCCACATTGGTCGCCTTGGAATCGTTCACATAGGTAACGCCATCCGCTTCAGCCACCACCTGGCTGCGATGCGGCAACCCCGGATAACTCTGAAACCCAGCCTCAATCACCCTCGGCGCCAACCCCAACGTCCGCGCCACGCCGTACGCCGCACAGGCGTTCTGATGATTATGCGCCCCCGGCAAGCCTTTGATGCCCCGCAAATCAATCGACCCCGCCTGCCGCCCTTTGCGATACTCCGACAAAAACCCCTTACGCGCAAAAACCTGCCACCCCGGCCCCACCAATTTACGCTCCACAGACACCCGCATCACCCGATCATCCCCCGGTCCTTCCGACATCTGCCCGGCTAAAAACGCCCCCTCATCCTCATCGACGCCGATAATCGCCCGATCCGGCCCGCCTTCCGCAAACAACCGCCGCTTGGCCGCAAAATACCCGCCAAGCCCACCATGACGGTCCAGATGATCCGGGCTAAGATTGGTAAACACCGCCACATCCGGCGTCAAAGACCGCGCCAACTCGGTCTGATAACTCGACAGTTCCAGAACCACGACCTCGCCTTCAATCGCAGGTTCAATATCCAGAACCCCCCGACCAATATTGCCCGCCAATTGCACAGACTTGCCGGCCGCTTCCAACACATGATGCAACAACGCCGCCGTGGTCGATTTTCCATTAGACCCGGTGACCGCCACAACCTTCGGCATCACCTCAAAATTATCCCACTCCGGCGTGGCGAATGAGCGAAAAAACAACCCGATATCATTATCCACCACCACCCCGGCCCGCAACGCCGCCTTAACAACGGCATGCGGCGCGGGATACAAATGCGCAATCCCCGGCGACACAATCAGAGCATCAACCCCCTCAAACGCCCCCTCGCGCCTTAAATCGGTACAGTCAAACCCTTCAACGGCAACGGCCTCTCGCGCTCGCAAATCATCGTCCCAGCACAACACCTCGGCCCCACCCGCCTGCAACGCAATCGCCGCCGCCAGCCCGGACCGCCCCAGCCCCAACACCGCCACCTTTTGCCCGTCCACACCCCGCACCGGTATCATCGCCGCCTCCTGTCAAACCCAAATCACCCGGTCATTCTCTACCCCGTTTGCCACCGCGATGAAATCACCAAAACCGCAGGGTGCGCATTCTGCGCACCACTCCTCCAACAACCACAAACGCCCGGACACTGACTCATGCAGCCATCCGTAGGGTGGGGTTCCACCCCACCGCCCCGTCCCGCCCGGCCCCGTCCCGCCCGGCAAACACTCTGGCTTCAAACGGCTGGGCATAACTCGGGTCCAGCCGTGCCGCATCGCCAAAGTGGCGGGCGGCATCACTCCACCGAAATTCCTGATCAGCAATTTCACCGCGCAAAAGGGCAGCCTCAGCGGCAAGTTGGATGGTTCCCAACGTGCTTTCCTGAATCTCAGCCAGTAGTTGGTCGGCCTTGGTCCGGTCGCTTTCGAACAGGGCTTGTTGTGCGGCTTCCAACCGATCACTGGGGATGGATGCAGAGAAATCCTTCAATTTAACTCGTAATTGCCGATGCTCCGTCGTGGCTGTCTTTGTCTTTCCACCAGTTGAAATTGAACATCGCTTTCCCCCAGAACCGCCCCTTGTCGGACAAGTCTGACAGAGAGAGGCACAAATTGTAAAGTCAGGTTTTCCACCACCGGTTGCGTGGCGTCATCTTAACAAAACCTGAATGGCCGGAACGGCCTGGATCAGACCGAAATCACCCAAGTCCTACCCAAAGGTTATTGCACAAAAGCGACAATCACCCGGAAAACCCATGTACAAAACGCACCAAACCGTCCCTACCGCACCTTCAAAGTCGCCAACCCGATCATCGCCAGTATCAGCGAGATGATCCAGAAACGGATCACAATCGTCGGCTCGGACCAGCCGAGTTTTTCATAGTGGTGGTGGATTGGTGCCATCAGGAAAACCCGCTTGCCGGTCTTCTTGAAGTACAACACCTGAATGATCACCGACATCGCTTCGACCACAAACAACCCACCAACAATGGCCAGCACCAACTCGTGTTTGGTGACAATGGCGATGGCCCCCAATGCGCCGCCAAGGGCCAGTGAACCAGTGTCACCCATGAACACCGCGGCCGGCGGGGCGTTGTACCACAGGAACCCAAGGCCACCTCCAAAAAGGGCGGCGGTGAAGATCAGAATCTCGCCCGTACCCGGCACGTAATGCACATCCAAATATTCGGTAAAGTCGACCCGGCCCACGGCATAAGCAATGATGCCAAGAGTGGAGGCGGCGATCATGGCGGGCATGATCGCAAGGCCATCAAGGCCGTCGGTCAAGTTGACCGCATTGGCCGAACCAACGATGACGATCACCGAAAAAGGTATATAAAACAAACCCATATTGATCAGGGTGTCTTTGAACACTGGCAAGGCAAGCTGGCCTTGCAAGGCTTCGGGGTGATAGGCCGAGGCCCAGATGGCAGCGATCACAGCAATCATAATGCCAAGCAGCAGGCGGATTTTGCCGGACACGCCTTTGGTGTTTTGCTTCGAGACTTTGGCGTAATCATCGGCAAAACCAATTATCGCAAACCCAACTGTGACAAACAACACCAGCCAGACAAACGGGTTGTCCAACCTTGCCCAGATCAGGGTCGAAGTGGTCAAAGCGCCAACAATCAGCAAGCCACCCATGGTCGGGGTTCCGGCCTTTTCAAAGTGCGACTCCGGTCCGTCATCGCGGATTGGCTGGCCTTTGCCCTGGCGTTTACGCAGCACGTTGATTAGCGGGCGACCGAACAGGAAGCCGAAGATCAGCGCCGTCAGGAACGCGCCGCCCGCGCGAACGGTGATATAGCGAAACAGGTTAAAAAAGTCGCCGCCGTCCGAGAGTGCTGCCAGCCAATAAAGCATGAGTTTTACGTATCCCCTTGATCAGTCTGAGCCGTGCCATGATCTAACTTTCGTATAGAGTCAACGACTTGCG
>DAOUQK010000285.1 GCA_030625695.1 Paracoccaceae bacterium
ACATGACTTTATCGTCACCCTGCCCGAAGGCTATGACACCCAGGTGGGTGAGAGGGGTCTGAAACTTTCAGGGGGTGAAAAGCAACGGGTCGGCATTGCCCGAACCCTGCTGAAAAACCCGCCGATATTGCTGCTGGACGAAGCGACAAGTGCGTTAGACAGTGATACCGAAGCCGAGATCAAGGATGCGCTGACAAGGGCCGGGCAGGGGCGCACCGTCATAACCATCGCCCATCGTTTAAGCACCATCGCCGAAGCCGATCAGATCGTGGTGCTGGAGCAAGGCGAGATTGTCGAACGTGGCACCCATGACGCCCTTCTGGCGCGGGCAGGGCGCTATGCGCACCTGTGGAACCGCCAGCAGAGGGATGAAGAGGTCGCCTGACCCGCGCGCCGAAAATTGGCTGCATCACCGGCCACAAGGGTATGGCAACAAGCCAACAGCGTTCTATGGGGTCAGTGACGTTACCGGACAGAGCGGTCATGAGGCGCAAGTCGCCAAGGGCATGGAATATTCCGAAATGATGGAGCCGCTATATTATACCAGAACGCCCGGACACTGTCTCATGCAGCCATCCGTAGGGTGGGGTTCCACCCCACCGTCCCGCCCGGCCCCGCCCAGCAAAGTCAAAGAGATGATGGGTTGAAAACCCATCCTACGCAACAATGACAGGCCGGTCTTTGGACGGATTGGTATAATATCAGGGGGCACAAACATCGCATCGTTATCGTCAGGCGCAGGGTGGGCAGTCCTGCCCACCGCCCTCATTGATCGCAAAAAAAGGTGGGCAAAACTGCCCACCCTACCGGCCGGGGACCGGTCAATCATTGGACGGGTTGGTATTATTCCAGTCCTAGAAGACCGTTCAGCTCGGCCACTTCTTCGGGCGACAGATCGGATGCACCGGGCAGCGCGTTATAGTTTTCTTCGGCTGTAATTTCTGCCGCAACCGCCTCTTCCGCCGCGGTTTCCGCGTCTGAGATGGCGTCTTCCGTCGCCGCAGCTGTGCTTTCGACATCAGCGGTTGCGGCGTCCACAGCATCAACTGCATCGGCAACATCCTGCTCAGCGGCAGCGATCTCAGCTTCTGTCACGCCCTGTGTTGCCTCAACAGCAGCCAGCGCATCCTCGGCATTGCTCAGTGCAACTTCGGCCACTGCGAGATCGCTGGCCGCCTGTGTCTCATCAGTCATCGCATCTTGGACCGCAGTATGCGCATCAGCCAAGGCCTCTTCGGCCGTCGTCGCCGCGATCGACGCTTCTCGGTAGCTGTTGAGCATTCCGGGCATGCTGTTGGGGGCAGCGTTTTGCATCCCGGTCAGACTTGCGTGAGCCGCGTTCAACCCCTTAAGACCGGACGCCAGCGATCCTTGGTTGGATTTCGACACACCGGACCGCGCAGCGTTACTGTTGGCGGATCCGTGACTGGCACTGTGGCCAGATCCCTGACCGCCCCCATTGCCGCCGCCATTACCGCCGCCGCCATTACCATTGCCGCCGCCATTACCGCCGCCATTACCATTGCCGCCGCCATTACCGCCGCCGCCGCCATTACCGCCGCCGCCATTACCACCGCCGCCGCCACCACCGCCGCCGCCACCGCCGCCACCGCCGCCACCACCGCCGCCTTTGGCAAATGCAGATTCCGCTATGACGGCGTTCAATCCAATGCCCAATGCTCCAGACAACATCAGCGACACGCCAACAGCACGTAAAATTTTAATCTGTTTCATATTATTTATCCTCGTTTCCTATTGATCGGTTGGTGGCACCTGACACGTGCAGATATACGGCCAGTCCTTCAGAAATTACGTATAACTTTGAATTTGGGCAATTCTATGTTGGACAATACAACGGTTTTTTGTGAAAATCGCGGCCGTTGCTCTGTTACCAGGAATGTAGTGCCCCACACAAGTTTGCGCAACAAAGGCGTGGTATATCGTTTTAGCAACCAACTGCCTGGTCGGGATGGGTGTTATCCTGATAGGTCCGATGTTCTAAATCTGGTTCGCGGTCCCAAATGGACGGATGCTGTTCCATCCCAGGTGATTACCATGCCCCCCCGGCAGTCAACTGCGTTTCGTGTTGCCCTGATCTTGCTGAAATGACTGAACGCTTGATCCGAAAACGCATTCCCATCTTAACAAACGCTGAGCGGGTTGGATCAAGCCACTCTAGAGGGTGAACCGTTTGGCGGCCAGAACCAGACTTCGCCGAGACGGTCAGTCGTGCCGCCGTAGCGAGAGCTTACTTTGTCCGCTCAGCAGACGTAAAAGTATTCGTGTCCAATTAACACAAATTCATTTGGCCCCCAGACCCACCATGCTTTGCAAACGCTGTGTTTGCGGCAAGCTTCTCATCCATAAGGAATTTTAACCGCGACTACTCGGCCGCCTGTACCGGTTTGATCTTGCCGACCCGGGCCAGGACCGACCGCATGTCGGCAAGGCTGACCGGGGCGTTATCGTCAGGCTCCGGGTCATGCCATTCCGCAACACCAGTGGCGACCATTACCGGTTCTTCCGGTTGCTCTGGTACTACCGGCTCTACCGGCTCTACCGGTTCCCATGGGCCTTCGTCCCAGATTACTTCGGTCGAGACCAGTTTGCGTGCGGACCGATTCAGCACCATATCGCGCGCCACGCGCGACGAGCGTCCCGAGGTGATGCGCGCCAATAACTGGCCCGTCCAGATCGCATAGGTGCCGACCCAGACCCGCAAAGCCAGGAACGAAGGCGTCACGATCAGGGTCAGGATGGTGGCGATGCCAAGGCCGAACACAACGGCGGTGGCCAGTTGTTTCCACCAAAGCGAGGTGGGTGAATCGATCGAATACCCACCGCCGATAAAGTCCAGCGACAGCCCGAACATCATCGGTGCCAGCCCTGCCATGGTGGTGATCGTGGTCAGCAGAACCGGTCGGATACGCGCCTCGGCGGTGCGCACAATGGCCTCAATCCTTGGCATATAGCGCGAGAATTCCTGATAGGTATCAATCAGCACAATGTTGTTGTTCACAACGATGCCCGCCAGCGCAACAATGCCGGTGCCGGTCATGATGATCGAAAACGGCTGTTGCATCACCATCATGCCGATCAGCACGCCAGTGGTGCTCAGCACCACCGCCAACAGTACCAGAACCGAATTGTAGAACGAATTGAACTGCGCCAGCAAGATGATGAACATCAATCCCAATGCGCCAAGGAATGCTTTGGACAGGAACGCGCCGGACTCGGCCTGATCCTCCTGGTCACCGGTCCATTCCCATTCGACCGAATTGGGGAACGGGTCGGTTTCCAGCCACCTAGTCAGCTCAGCAATGCGTTCGTTGGGGTTGATGGGCGTGATCCGTGCGGTGCCGTCGTCCAGGGCGGTGCGCGCCTCATCAAAGCTTGCACCACCGGTCAGGGACATCACGCTATAGGAGTCACCCGCGGCGTTGGTCAGCAGATCGCTACCACTGGACCCTTCAGGCGCAACTTGCAACAATGCAAGGCGGGTTTCCGGCGTTGTTTCATCCCCCGCGATGATCAGCTTGAACACCCCATCCAACACATCGGCCTTGACGTCATAATAGCGTTCCTGATCAACCCGGTTGATCTGCGCCAGCTTGGCCACCGGTTTGCGGCTGATGAAATTCGACAAAGGCACCAACCCGTCCTTTGTGCGCACCTTCAGTGAATCCAGCGTGCTTAGCACCCGGTCTTTGCGCGGCAGGCGCACCCGGATTTCGATCTCTTCGTCTGAACTGTCGACCCGCATGGTATCCAGCAGGATACCGCGCGTAACCAGCTGCACCATGCCGCCCACCGTGGCCACATCGGCGCCGTAGCGACCGGCTTTTTCCACGTCCACGTCAATCTGCCAGTCGATGCCGGGCAGGGGCAGGGTGTCTTCGACCAGGGTCAGACCATCCGTGCCGTCAAACTGCGCGCGGGCCAAATTGGTGGCGGTCTTCAGATCGTCCCAATTGTTACTTTTCATCCGCAGCTGCAGCGGCTTGCCCTGGCCCGGCCCCTGTTCCAGCGCATTGATTTCAGCCACAAAGCCCGGCAGCTTGGCCAGTTCTGCGCTTAACTCGGCAACCACCGTGTCGCCGGCATAGGCTGGCGCCGTCACATCGCGCTCCAACAGGTCAAAGAACCAGCGTTCGCGTGCCGTGGGCCGGTCTTCCCACGGGATCAGCTCAAACTGGACCTGACCTACCGTGTCCGAAGGCGTTTGTTGACCCGGCCCACCGGTGTCCAGCCCGCCGTCACCGGCAAAGGCGAATACGTTGATCACGGCGGGGTGGTCGGAAATGGTGGATTCGACCTGACGCACCATGGTGTCGGCCTCCGTCAGGGATATGTTGCCGCGTGCGCGCACATAGATGGTGGCCTGTTCGGGTTCGGATTTGACAAAAAACTCAACCCCCAGCGTGTTTGCGGGAAACACCACCGCGGCGATGTAATAGACCCCGGAAAATACCGCAGCAATGGCGACGATGGGCATCACCGGATTGCCGGCAATGAATTTAGTGAACAGGCCAAATGGCGTGTGACGATAGCCGGATTTGACTTTCTTTTGTGCCCGCTGGATGCGTGCCGCCCCCAGCGTGATCGACGAAGAAAATGACCCGAACAGGAATATCGCCACCCCTGCCAGCGTGCCCGCAATTCCAGCGCCTTCTGGCAACAGATAGGCCGGGTTCAGTATCTGCATCGCCCCAAGGAACATCGCGTACATCGCAGGCGGCACAAGGGCCGCGCGAACCACCCACGGCA
>DAOUQK010000132.1 GCA_030625695.1 Paracoccaceae bacterium
GTTCAGCCGATAAATATCAAAGTGTTCGAACCCGCGCAGCACCGGCACCAGGGCCAGCAATTGATAGGCCCAGGCAATATCGGGAACGCCGAGAAAATTGGCTATCGGCGCGGCCAGTAAAAACAGGGCAACGCCCGAGGCAACGCTGCGCAGCAGGTTAAAGCCTTGCAAGCCCGCCTGCAGGTCCGGATCATCACCTGATTTGTCCTGAACGATCAGTTGTTGCAGGCCCAGCCCCGAGGCCATTTCGACCACCGCCATGGAGATCGCAAAGGTGGCGGCGATGCCATAATCCTCGACGCTGACCAGCCGGGCGATGGCCAGGTTTCGGACCAAAAGCATCAGCGACCCAAAGGCATTGCCCGACAGGACCAGTACAGCAGTTCGAAACATCAGGAACGCCTCCTGGGGAAATAACGCATGGGGATATCAGAAATCCTTTGAAAGAGTCATTCCCCGGCAAAGGGGGCAGGGTCAAGGCCATGGCTGGGCAAATCCTGTCAGCGTTTGGGTTTGTCGTGACAAAGAAGCAGCAGATGCAGGGGCCGTGCAAGACTGTGCAAGGTATATTTCCAAACGCCGTCATAAAATGTTAGCGGGTTTTATCCCATTAAGGGGCGTTATTCAGGTTGTTTCATGCTTAAGGTAACTCTTATCGGCCACGATACCCGCAACGCCAATCTGGGTGTCGGGGCGCTGACGGTTTCGGAAATTGAGATCATCCGCCGGATTGCCCGGCGGTGCAATCTGGACATCGCCATTACAGTTCTCATTGGCAAAGGCTCGGGGCCGGTTTGTGTGTCTGGCGATGATGTGCGCGAACGTTTCGTGCGCCCTTTGCGCCGACCGTTGGATTTTCTGGCGGCGGTGCGTGACAGCGATCTGGTGATCGACATCTCGGGCGGCGACAGTTTTGCTGACATCTATGGCGGGCGGCGAATGTTTCAGGTGTTGTTGCAGAAATATCTGGTGCATCTGGCTGGTCGGCCACTGGTCATGGCACCGCAAACCGTTGGTCCATTCAAGAACCGCCTGTGGCGGGTTCTGTCGGCTGGCACCATTCGCCGCTGTGCCATTGTCACCACAAGGGATGCCAAATCCACCGCCTTTCTGCGTGACATGGGGGTGCGTAATGAGGTGATCGAAGCCTCGGATGTGGCACTGCGCCTGCCGTATACGGTGCCCGGCATCCGCGCCGATGGCCCGCCCAGGATTGGGCTTAATGTGTCGGGACTTTTGATGGGCGGGGGGTATACCGGCAAGAACATGTTTGGTCTGAAGGCCGATTACCCGGTGTTGATCCGCGAGATTATACAACGCTTTCTGGCCCACGGCGATGGCTGCGAGATGCATCTGGTGGGCCATGTGATCCCGCAACAGCGCGGTGGGGTCGAGGATGATTATCAGGCCTGCCTTGATCTGGCGACTGAGTTCCCCGGGGTCATCACCGCCCCGCCCTTTGAAACCCCATCCGAGGCGAAAAGCTATATTGCTGGTCTGGATTTCTTTATGGGTGCACGGATGCATGCCTGTATCGCGGCATTTTCTAGTGGTGTGCCGGTGGTGCCGATGGCCTATAGCCGGAAATTTGTGGGGTTGTTTGGCACGCTTGGCTATGACCTGACGGTCGATTGCACGAGTGACAGTGCGCTTGAGATACTTGAGCGGATATTTACGGCCTATGAGACCCGGGCCAAGGTTGGCCGGGCCATGCAAAGCGCGCTGGAGCTGGGGCTGGAGCGGCTGAAAAGATATGAAAGCGCGCTTGAGGCGCGTCTTGTTGCGATAAATACCCCGTAAGGAACGCGAAAGACTGATATGCAAGATAACCTGCTGCACCCGGGCCAGACAGACGAATCACAGGGCGCTGATACCGGCGCGATGGGAGTGGCCATTGTCACCTATAATTCCAGCGATGTGATAACCGACTGCCTGGACAGCCTGTTGGCCTGCGATCACCCGGACCTGCGCATTGTCATCTGTGACAACAACTCGCCCGATGATACGGTTGAAGTCATTCGCCGCTGGGCAGGGGTGCATGCCAGTGAATTGGGAACCGGTAATTTCATTGAAGTGGCGATGGATGCAACAACTCTGCCGCATCTAGAGCCATTGGCACGGGTCACCTTGTTGCGTTCGGCGCTTAACCGGGGGTTTGCCGCTGGAACCAATGCTGGTCTTATCACTCTTTTTCGCCAAAGCGACATCAACCTGTTCTGGATTTTGAACCCGGATTGCATAGCAGGCAAGGAAACCGCGCTGGCCTATGCCAAGACTGCAGCTCAGGGGCCGTTTTCATTGATGGGGGGGCGTATACTTTATCTTGATGCGCCAAATGACATTCAGTCTGATGGAGGCAGGATCAGCCGCTGGACGGGAATATGCCGTAATGTGAACCAAGGGTTGAAGCCGGACAGGGTGGTACCCCCTGCTGCGGATACGCTCGACTTCATTTCCGGAGCCAACGTTGTGGCATCGCGTGTTTTTATCGAAGCGGCCGGGTTGATGGCAGAAGATTACTTTCTGTATTTTGAAGAGGTCGACTGGGCTTTCCGGCGTGGCGACCTGGCGTTGCAATTTTGTCCCGAGGCACTGGTTTATCACCATGGCGGCACCGCTATCGGAACAGGTTCGACCAATCGACGGGCTTCGGGATTTGCCAATTACTTCAACTATCGCAATCGGATGATATTCCTGCGTCGAAACTTTCCGGCGGCCCTGCCGGTGGCCTATCTCTATTCGGCGCTCAAGATTGTTAAATTGATACTGCTGGGGGCCTGGGATGAAGCGCATGGGGCTGTATGTGGCCTGCACCGGCTTGCGCCACCACGGGCAGTTTGTGCGCGGCTTTCCCCGGATGCGGCGGTAATGGCCTTTGATAAGAGACGCGTATCCAGATGACCAAAGCCACTCGCGTCCAGAGTATTCTGAACTTTCATGGTATCGGGGTGCCGCATGTCGGCGTGCCCGAAGAGGAAAAACCGTACTGGGTTTCAGAGGACAGGTTCGCCGAGATTGCTCGCGAAGTGGCTTTGCTACGGAATGAAGGTTTTGATGTCGGTATAACATTTGATGATGGAAACTTGTCGGACCTGGCGGTCGCGGCGCCTATTTTGTTGGACCTGAGTATCAAGGCTGAATTTTTTGTGCTAACCGCTCGGCTGGTGCAGGATTTCTATCTGAGGCCAGCGGATGTGCGCGCGCTGCTCGATCTGGGTATGGACATTGGTCTGCACGGTCAGGATCATGTGGACTGGCGCTGGTTGGATGATGCAGGCCTGAAGGTTGAAACGCGCAGTGCGCGTCACCAGCTCGAAGATGTGACAGGCCGGTCTGTTAGCAGCGTTGCAATCCCGTTTGGCGCCTATAATCGGCGGGTGATTGCGCATTTGAGGGGTGAAAAATTCAAGGCTATCTATACAAGTGATGGCGGGCCGACCTCCTCTTCGATGCGTGTCCGCGCCCGCACCTCGGTACGCTCTGATATGACGCTCAATGCAATAAACACCATTATTTCAGATCGCCCGCCGATCATCGAACGATTCAGGCGAGCAATATCCACGACTTTGCGGCGCTATGTTGTCTAACGACTGTATCCTCAAGCGGCCTTCCATGGTGGGTTTTTAGTTGGCAAGGCTGCTTAAAGATACAGCTGTTAGCGCGCAATCTGAAAAGTGGAAACCGGCGCGCTAACTTGTTCATCCGGGGTGCTTCGATACGGCGGGGCCTGCATAAAAGGAGCGACCATGTTTCAAGCCAACAGTATGCTGGGGAGGCTTTGGCGCAGGATAATGCTGCGTGGTACCGCATTTGGCGCGGCCTACGGAAAGTTGCGCATGCTCTATGCGATGGAAGACCCTTGGGACATGCAGTCCCCGCGCGAGCAGTATCGTTTCAAAGCCAGCAAAGCCCAATTGGCCGGAGTCTCGGAACAGTACGGTACCATACTGGAACTGGGATGCGGAGAAGGCCATCAGAGTCTTTTCCTTCAGTCGCTTGGTGATGGGTTATATGGTGTGGATATAAGCCCCAAAGCAGTGGAACGGGCGAGATTGCGATGTCCCGGGGCGACTTTCTCTGTTGCCGAGATGGAAGACGTCAGCACAATATTCCCAGCTGTGCATTTCGATTTAATCTGTGCCTGCGAAGTGCTTTATTATGCTCAGGATCTTCCGGCAGTTCTGTCGATGCTTCAGGCCCGGACGAAACGTCTTTATGTGTCAAACTATGCGCCGCGCTCTGAAAAGATGCGTGTCGCCTTTTCCGAACCCGGCTGGCGTCGGCTTGACGATATTACCCATGAAGATACCGTTTGGGAATGTTACCTTTGGGAATCGGCCAGAGATGCATGAGCCATAAAGCAGGGGGTCACGCTGGGTGGATCTGATCCCAGTCGTGATCGGCCTTGGTGAAGTGCCACTCATCAAGGCTGGTGGCAAATTCAGCTTTCAGGGAGGCCTTCCCACAGACGATCGTCGGGTGCATGGAGCGCGCACCGATGAACCCCAATTGCTGCAAAGCCTGTTCAAATGCAGGTGTGGATGCGGCGGCTTCCAGATACTCTACCTCCGCGGTCATCATGTCACGGGCATGTGTCAACAAGGCTTTGATTGCGTCTTTGTCGTCTGGTCGAGTGAACACATCAACGATTATACCTGCGGGCAATTCTACCGATGGGGCGCAACGTATAATCACATAGCCCCGTAACTGCCCGGATGCTCGCATCAGAAACCGCCGGTAGTGAAGATCAGGACAATCGCAAAACCGCCAGTTGAGAAACTTGGCTGATCTTTCAAAGATTGCCGGAAAGGCCTCACGGGTGTTAGCCCAGAGCTGGTCAAGCTCATCCGGGAAATGCGCCACCTCATCGAAATCGAACTGCCTAGCCGCAATGTTGCCCCCTCGCAGGCATAGAATGCGGGTGGCGAGCCTTGCCATTGCGGCGACGGCGACGGGGCCAATAACCGACTTTCGGAACAGGCGTAGCAGTCGGGCAATATCGGGACGGGTTTCTTCCTTGTACAACAGATATCGCTGCACTGTCTGTCTGGAAAGACGGTGCATATACACATATTGCCGGGTTGGCCCAAGTGTCAGGCAATCTGCCCGTTCGGCGATCCTCCGGGTTGCCGGTGCCATGGTCAATGTGATCAGAACATTTCTGTCCTGCATGACACTGGCATGCAGGCGGTGCCCCAGACCAAGCCCGCGGAAATCCGGGTGGATCATGACATCAACAATCCAGCTGGCCTCAACCCGGGTGCCGTGTAGAAAGACCGCTCCGTCTTGTACCGCGATCTGACCGACAACCCGGTCATGATTGACAGCAATCCACACGGTTGGCCCGGCATCACCTGCGGGCCGGAACGGGTTGTCGACAAATTGCCAAACCCATCGTGAACCATTTTTGAAGGGGGCAGATTGTTTATATGTGTCAGTAATGAAGGCCTGCACAGCCGGTAAATCGCCAACGGTTGCCCGCCGAATCTCGATTGAGGGGTCTTCCAATGCACTCTCTCCGGACATTCTTTTTCCCAACGGGTTGGCAGTGATTCGAAGCAGTGGAAGTTTCCCTAGGGGTTATTGGCAATTTGAATTTTGCGGCGCAGGGGCCACGAGGTCAAGATGGGCAGGTCTAGGTATTGTAAACCTGAGGGCCGAAAGCTTTGGCGGTGGGGGTCTGAATGGTCCTTGCCCCGAAAAAGCTCTTGGCATTTGAATAGTTGGCCGGTTAAATCAAAGGCTGAAACCGCTCCAAACGATGACAGGTTCAATGCAAAATACCTCAGTTGGCTTGAATAACGCTTTTCGACGCGGTTTGGCCAATCAGCCTGAGCACCTGAAGAAGCTGCCGGTGCTGGTTTTTATTTTCATCCTAGGGCTTGTCACGCCGATGTTGCTAGATCTCGGTCCGGTTCGCCTGTCCGTTTACCGGATTGTTCTGTTGGTGATGTTTTTGCCTTTTTTGCATGCACTGCTCGTCGGCAAGGCCGGACGCATCAGGGGGCCGGACATCTGCGTCATGCTGATCTGTTTCTGGTCGGTGTTGTCAATGATCGTCATACACGGGTTTGCCGACAAGATTGAAGCCATCGGCATCCTTATTGTTGAAATCCTCGGGGCCTGGCTGATCGGCAGGGTATTGATCCGCACCCCCGAAGCGTTCCGCTCGATGGTAAAGCTGTTTTTCGGGCTGACCCTGCTGGTGCTGCCATTTGTGATGTTTGAGACCCTCACGGGCCAGAACATAATTCTGGACCTGTTTGACATAATCGGCAAAACCTATCCGGATGTGCCCAAAGATCCGCGATGGGGGCTGGATCGGGTTCAGGGCCCGTTTGCCCACCCCATCCATTTTGGCGTCTTTTTCGGCAGCCTGGTTGGCATCACCTATTATGTGCTGGGATATGGGGGTTCTGTATTTGGCAGGCTCGGGCGAACGGTGATTGTTATAGTCGTGGGTGCGCTTGCCCTGTCTTCGGGGCCTCTGGCGGCGCTGGTTGCGCAGGTTTTTTTCATCGGGTGGGATGTTGTTTTCAGGCGTATCAGATCACGGTGGTATATCCTCAGCGGCCTTTCGGTATTGGCTTACATTCTTGTTGATGCCCTGTCTAACAGGAACCCTTTCCAGGTTTTCATCAGCTATCTCGCGTTCAACGAACATACGGCCTATAACCGGGTTCTGATCTGGCAATGGGGCACCAAAAACATTTTTGACAACCCGGTTTTTGGCATCGGGTTCAACAGTTGGGAACGTTATTACTGGATGTCAGACAGCTTTGACATGTTCTGGCTTCTTCCGGCGATGCGACACGGTGTTGTCGTAGGGGTCCTGTTCTTCCTGCTTTTCTTCTGGGTGTTTTTCCAGACCGTTTACACCAAGGTTTCTGACCCAAGGATTCATGCCTACCGCACCGGATATCTGGCGACGTTGTTTGGCCTTTTCATGGCAGGTTGGACCGTTCATTACTGGGACGCAACTCTGGTGTTGTTCATGTTCCTGCTGGCAAGCGGCATGTGGATGAGTGACAAGGATGTCGCGGTGTCGGATCAGGACGCTGAGCCATCTGCCTCCAATGCCCGTCAGGATACCAGATACAGTCGTTTTACCCCTGATCGTCATAGGGCAGCCAGGTGATTGACGTCTCTGTCCTTGCGTACAGCCGGGGAATCGCTTTTGAAAATATAGATTTTTCCTGATCCCTGATCTGATTCACAAGTAGCGCCTCTGTTGATTTACGGGAGTGCCAAGATGGAAGAGTTTTCACAATTATTCGAGGGTGTTAGTGACCCTCGCCGCAGCAATGCCAAGCGCCACGATCTGCACGAGATGTTGATGATTGCGCTGCTTCCAGTGCTGTGCGGCGGCGAAGGGTGGTCGAGCGCACCTTCGCATGGCTGAACCGCTGCCGCAGATTGGCCAAAGACTGGGAGAAATCAATCGAAAGCTCAAAGGCATGGATACTCATCGCCCACATCAGAACCCTGACCCGCAGAATTGCAAGGCATTGCAATCATGTGTAGAGTTTTGAATCAGACACTTAGGGCCGAACTTGACCTCGTCGATATGCTGCAGGCGCGAAATACCGCTATTATGAACGTGGTGGATTTGGACTCCTTGGCGGCCTTCGCTATATTCCTCACCAATGGCGGGTTTTACTAACCTATTATTCTGCCTCTCCCGGACTCGGCCCCATTGAGACCTGTCGCGCTTCATCTGACCCTGATCCATAACATTCTAACCAACCTCCTCTGAAATGCCCGATTTGCGCGCCCCTTGCGGACGCCCTTCCGGGTCAGACTCTGGCCCATACATGGGTGCGCAAGGGGCGGCGGATATGGCTTTGGTATTGGACGGGCGGATTGGGGCGGGCAATGATCTGCTCGACGGCGATCTGCGCGATATTCAGATTGTCACGGGGGCGGGTGGCACGTTCCTTTATGCAGCCACCGGGCAGAACGGTGGCATCACCACCTATCAGCTGTCCGCCTCTGGCGCTTTGGCCAGCCTCAGCGACACCAGTTATTTCGCCACTTCAGGCATCACCATGGGGTCATTTACGGTGGTCTCGCTTGATGGAGATGACCGTTTGATCCTGAACGGCACCGGCAACAAAAGCCTGATTTCCTATGGCTTTGAGGTGGATGGTAGCCTGACAAATGTCATCCAGACCGGCCTGCCGGCCCATACGGCACAGGCGTCGGCGGCGATGACCGGACTGGTGCTGGATGGTGGCAGAACCGCGCTCTACCTGGTCGATGCGGACACTGGCGGGCTTGGGGCCTATCGCAGCAACGGGACAGGGGGGGTGAATGCCACCACCGGGTTGAATGGTGATCCCGAGGCGTATGTGTTTGCGTCGGTGGCGGCACTGGAAACCATTACTTTCGCGGACAATTCTTATCTGCTGGCGGCGGATGCCGGCGCTGGCACCGTGCGCAGTTATCTGATCGACACCTCCAGCGGCGCGCTGACCTATACGGACAGCCTTGGCGCCGATGACGGGCTTGGGGTGGCCTTGCCCAGCGCAATGCAGGTGGTGCGCGCGTATGGAGACGCTTGGGTCATTCTGGCCGCATCTGGCTCAGGTTCACTGTCGGTGATGCAACTGAAAGCCAATGGCCAGCTGAAGCCGGCCGATCATATTATTGATACGCTCGCCACCCGCTTTGGCGGGGTCGAAGCCCTGGAGGTGATCGAGGTTGACGGTCAGGTGCTGGTGCTGGCGGGCGGGGCAGATGACGGGCTGAGCCTGTTCACGCTGCTGCCGGGGGGGCAATTGGTGCATATGCAAAGCCTGGTGCATGACTTTGGCGCCGGCCTTGAGAATGTCACCGACATTGAAGCCACGGTGATCGGCAACGAGATCCAGATTTTTGTCACCTCGGGGGCGGCGCTTGGCCTGTCACAATTTTC
>DAOUQK010000156.1 GCA_030625695.1 Paracoccaceae bacterium
CAAATGAGTTCGACCTCATATTTGCTGGCACACAACCAGACACTTGATCAACAGCGCGACAGGACGGGTCAGCCCCTGAGTGAATTAACCGCAGGTCATAAAAAGGACCTGGTTTTGTCCAACCGGCTGCGTTCAAAACCGGGACGCGTGGCAATCTATGGCTGGCACCGGACCAACGGCGTTCCAATTCAGCCGCTCAGCACCGTGCATGGCGCTGGGTATGCCGATTACAGCCACGGCGTACGGCTGGTCAGCCAGACGGCCTATGTCAACGGCGAGCCACGCGCACTTGTGGATATCATGCGCGACCGGGATTTGTCGAAACTGGTCAGCAACGAAGGACCAATCAACAACGCCCTGACACTTCTGGCCAGCCAGTACTGAGGTGCATCAGGTGGTGCCGCTAATTGATGGATTTGCAGCAGCGAAACCCAAGATGATAATTTTCGTGACTTGATCGGCTCAGAACCTGCGAGCCGTGCCAATAGGGCGCGCGCCAGCGGCACCAGTCGGGATGCGCTTGGTACTTGTCCCAGATAAACCAACTGCCCTTCATCTCGGTCACGCCCAGTTTTGTGCTGCCTGCGCTTGCCATCTGGTTTGGAGACATTGGCAGATTCATATGTTCCGCCGCATTGCCGTGCTGATCGTAGACACCCAGTGCGCTTTTGCAGTTCGGGAACGCCCCCGTCGGATAGGTGTTTGAGCCACAGCTGCGATACCCACCGCCGCCACAGGAAGCGCTTTTTACGCTGTTTTGGGCACACACGCCGCGCTGAAAAGACGGACCATACGCCCAACTTTTGGTTGGCGCATATTTGTTGTTGTGCGCGGTCCGCATTGCCGACACTGAGCCATTTCCGAAAAAATAATCCTGCGGTTCCAGCGCTCCGGCGCAGGCCCCTTCCCATTCATGCGCATCACACAGCCGCTTGCCCACTGCGGCGCAAATCTCGGCGGCCTCAACCGCCTTGGTCCAGACCACCGGATAGGTGCAGGGGATGTTGGGAAACTCGAACTGGTCGATACAGGCCTTGGCATCACCCGGCTTTTCGCTGCGCGGATCATATAGCGGAGCCATGAATTTGTCGCCACATATGCGCTGGTTACGCGAACTGGCATAGCGGTTTGGTCCGCCGGGAATGCCGGCGCTGCATTGTTCCGGCGTCATCGGGTGGCGGGTGATTGCCGGGTTGCCCTGGCCGATAATACCGGACCGGGCAAAGATCTTTTGCAGGCGGCTCAGCTCTGCCGAACTAAGGCGATGCACGGTTTTCAACTGTTCGAACAGCGCGGCGTTGGCCTGTTTCAGCGTTGTCTGGGCCGATAGTGGCGCGGCCAGCGCGATTAGCATGCCAACAACAAATCCTCTGGAAATCAGTCTCATTTCGCCGGTTCCTTTCGGGTCAGGTAAAACAGGTCGCGATTGTCGGCAAAGCCGATGAACCTTGGAATGATCGTCCCGCCGCGCACCTTCTTTTCGATCAGCGCCATGCCGGGAACCATGTGGGCAACATGCACATCGCCGCCCCGGGGCACGTAAAGCGCCATATAGGTGTGTTCCAGCGCGTTCATGTCCAGCAGCATCGCATAGCTGCACCCATAGGCCTGAAAAATACGCGCCATTGCCGACGGTGTCGCGGTCGAGAAGTAACCATATAGCAAATATTGCGTGTCACCCGCCCCAGCCATACAGGCCCCGGCCCGCAGCGTGCGCAATTCCGCCTTGGCCGACCCAGACCAATTGCCCGGTCCCCATTTGGTGACCCGGTCGCCCGGAACGCCCATACCCGTGACAGGATCGGTTTCCAACAGCGGCACACCATTCTGGCGGGCAAAGCTGATCCGTGGCAGCAGGGCGTTGTCCTGTTCTGTCCAAGTCTTCATCGTGATCGTGCCATCGACCAGCCCATAAAGCGTGGACAGGCCCGGTTGCAGCTTACTCAGAATCACGCCTTTTTCGATGAAACCATAGTGGTGGCCATAATTGAACGTGGCCATATCCCCGTATTTGAACGCCCCGTGCTGGCGTTTGAAACCGGCGGTGAAGGTGGCGACCGCCTTGTTGGCGATGACCGGATTGACCATGCCCAGAAACACAAGGGGGTCAGGCGTTTTAACCCCGTCCGGTCCCGGCATCCCTCTGGGGCGAACCGAAGCTGCCGGGCGCGATGACCAGCCCAGCGCCGGGTGGTCAGTGCCCACGGCATAGCCAATGTCGAACTGGCTCATGTTAAAGGCTACCATATAGCCGGTTGCCCTTGCTTCGACTGAACCCAGCCGGTTGGTCGTGCCCGGCCCTTGCATCACCTCATCGCTGATCGCGCGTGGCTGGAACGTGCTGGCAAAGACGCCGGGCAGGTCGGCGACCGGATACCACAAGCCAATGGCCATCCGACCCGGTTTTGTTCCGGTCAGTGCGATGTCCAGCAGGGTTGAAATGACCGGCCGGTCTTCGGGCGGTGTGCTGGCCATCATTGGAGCAGGGCCGGTGTCTGTCAGGCCGGATTGTCCGGTCGTCAGTTCATCGCTGGTTTCAAGCTGCGAATCCTTGAAGAAACTATCGCGCACGAACCGCACAATGCTTTCGCCGCCCCAGATATTGTCCCGCAGGAATTCGGCGGCGGCTTCGATATCGGTACGCGATCCGCGCACTTTGTTGCGGAGGAAAAGCGTGCCATCGCAGATCGACGCATATGGCAGGGCGGTTTTACGGGCCGCACCCAGAATCGCACTGTCTGAGGCCCAGGGCTGACAACGCGTGGCGTCAGGCCTGCGGCGAATGATCAGGGCCGGGGCAGAGTCTGTGTCCAACATCAGGGTCTGTGCTGCGGGGTCCGGGTTTTCGATATGGTAATTGTCCCAGTCGCCATCCGCCTCTGATCTGGTTTGAAGCAGATACCAGGCACCGGTCGCAGGATTGAGAGAGGTCAGGCGCAATTGCAGACCCGAGACCAGGTCAACCGCGTCACTTACCTGCCGGAAAGGTTGCAGTTCGAGGATGCTTTTGGCACGGACTTCATCGTATTGTCCGCGCTGAACCTTCCGCGTTTCAGAACTTTGCCCGAATCCGGCAGTCCCGGCCAGCGATGCAATCCCGGATACGAGCAACACCGTTGCCAGTCGTTTTCCAAATTTTCGCATTATTTTCCCTCAATTCAGGGTCTCAAAGAACATAACGTATCAGCTTTAGCGCGCCCTTCTTCCATGGCACGCGGTGGGTCACCCCGGCGGCTTCGGCGATGCGGTCACGGTTGGCTACATACCATTCGTAATTCCGGATCAACGCTTCTTCGTTGGAATGCTTCGGGGCATAGCCCAGCCGCTCGGAGATCCGGTCGATGCTGACAAAACTGTCCTTGCTGGCCGTCTCATATATCCACTTGTACAGGGGTGACAGGTTCAGCGCCTCAAGCGCGCGCAAGGTCCATATCGCCGGGGCCGCCGGAAATCCGACGATACGTTTGTGGTGCCCGGCCTTGTCCAGTACCGCCTGAAAGCTTTCGCGCAGCGACCCATAACGCGCAGCACCAACGTTGAACACGTCGTTTACCTTGTCCTGCTCGCCGGTGGCGCACAGATAGACCGCCTGGCTCAGGTCATCGACATCCAGCAACTGATAGGTGTTGTTGCCCGACCCAAGCACCGGAAACCCGTGTCCATCAAAGGCAAAGTCGTACAGCAGTTCAAACGCGCCTAAACGCTCGGGGCCGACAAAGGATTTCGGTCGTAACAGCGGGACGCATAATCCATTGTCGCGAAATTCGGCGCAGATACCTTCGGCCTGCACCTTGGATTCACCATAAGGACCGACGCCGATAATCCGGTCTTGTTCTATCAGGGGGTGGTGATCGGGGATCCCGTATACTGCCGTACTCGAAATATGAATGAACCGGTCGATCCCACGCGCCGCCGCCGTTTCCAATAGCGCCCGCGTACCACCAACGTTTGTCGACATGATCTCGTCAGGTTCGGCCAGCGGCAAAGCCGCAGCACAATGGACGACGGTATCAATCCCATCGAAGGCTTGCTCATGCAGGTCGAGGTCGCGGATGTCCCCCTGAAGAACCGATACCCGGTCAGCTTCGGGATAGGAAAAGGGGGCAATGTCGTAACTGCGCACCTTGTGCCCGTGATCCAGCAGAAAACGGATAAGGTTTATCCCCATGAACCCGGCACCACCGGTAATCAGGAAGTTTTGATTTTTCAAAGGCATGGTCTCTATTCCGACAAGCGTCCCAAAGAGATAGGATCAGGTTGAAAGAATGCCAACCTCAAGACAAAATACCCAAACTTCCGAGTGCACGGAATGATCTGAATCAAACGCTGGCCGACAAGATTTGTGTAGTTAACAAGGGGCTTACCTATTGGCGATCACCTTTGGTCATTCAGGAACCGCTGCAACCAAATGCTTATGTGATAGCAAACGAGAAAGAAGCCGAGTCTGTGGTCGAGCAGAACGACGATACCACCGAAAGGACAGCGGATGTGCCGCTGGTGCTGGACGTGGACGGGACCCTGCTGCGCACAGATTTGTTGTACGAAACGTTCTGGGCGGCGCTGGGACATGATTTTTTCACCACGTTGTGGATATTGATTACCTGCTGGACCTCTCCGGCGCGACTAAAACGGCGGTTGCGCAATATCACCGATCCAAATGTTGATCTGTTGCCGGTTCGGGCGGCCATACTTGATCTCGCACACGAAGCCATTGCACGGGGGCGACCGGTTCATCTGGTCTCGGGGTCCGATCAGGGCCTTGTGGACGCCGTCGCCCATCGGTTTTCCCTGCCGGGAGAGCATTTCGGCTCTGACGGAACACACAATTTGACCGATGGGACCAAGGCAGGTTTCCTGACCGACAGGTTTGGCGAGCGAGGCTATGACTATGCGGGGAATTCCTGGGCGGATTGCAAGTCCTGGAAAAATGCACGGCAGGTTATCGCAGTTTCACCCGGGGCGCGATTGTCGGCCTGGCTGACAAAGCTTGCCCAACCGATGCAAATCCTGAAGGACGAATGGCCCCCCGGCGTTCTCCTGAAAGAAATGCGGCCACATCAATGGGTCAAGAACCTTTTGTTGTTTCTACCGCTTCTGGCGGCGCAGGAATTTCAACCCGCAACGATACTTCAGGTTCTGATCGCCATTTTGGCCTTTAGCATCGGCGCGTCGGCAATCTATATCGTCAATGATCTTCTGGACCTCGAAGCCGACCGGCAGCACCCGGAAAAGCGCAATCGCCCCATCGCGTCCGGTGCTTTGCCAATCCGCGCGGCGATGGCGGCAAGCACGTTATTGGGCATCGCGGCGCTTGGGCTGGCATCCCTGGTCAGCCCGGGCGTTGCGGCTCTGACATTGACCTACATGATCAGCAGTCTTGTCTATTCGCTGTGGCTGAAGAAACTGCGTTGGATTGATGTCATTACACTGGCGTGCCTCTTCCTGCTGCGCGTTCTGACCGGTGCCGAAGCATCCCAGATCGACGTGCCCGGATGGTTGCTGGCTTTTGTTTTTGCGGTGTTCTTTACCCTGGCATGCGTCAAACGGGTGACCGGTCTGACGCGCGTTATCAAAGTTGGCCGTCTACCGGGGCGCGGATACACCAAAAGTGACCTGATAAACCTGGAGAAGGCATCGTATCTTGGCGTTATTCTGGCGGCTTTGTTCTTTGTCGGTTATGCATTCAGTTTTGCGGCTTCAGAACAGTTTTCATCGCCAATCTTACTGGCACTCTCGGTCTTTCCGATCACCTTCTGGCTGATACGTGTCGTCCGGCTTAGCGAGTTGGGAGAGGAAGACTATGACCCCATCATGTTTGTGGCACACGACAAATTCGGTCTGGTGCTTGCCGTAATCGGCGTGGCAATTGCCTTGCTCGCAGTTTAGCCGCGAAATACATACCGGCGATCCAGTTTGTATTTGATGACGTATCCGATCGTCAAGCCAAGGACGGCCCCGGATTCACGCATGAACTGGGTTTGCCAAATCGACCAGAACGCGACTTCGCTCCCCCAGAAAATCAGCGTCGTTCCGACACCGGTCAACGTATAGAGCGAGAATTGCCTGGTTTCGGCAACAAGGGGCTGAGCGACATCGAAGAATATCCACTTTTTGTCCAGACCGTATTTTAAAACAAGCCCAACTCCGGTCCCCGCAACAAGCGCAGAAAGAAACCCGATCTCGTGATCAATCACCGCAAAGACCAACCGCTGCACCACAAGATTTGCAACTGTGGCGAGCACGGCAAAGAACGCGTAGCGGATCACAAGTTCGCCATGTTTCAGTTTTTGCGGCTGGCGCATTTCAAGAGGTGACATCTGACACTCTTCTGCCTCAAACTTGTTCCGACAACGACACTTGATGAGGAATAACGGAACAGGCCGGTGCTGCCAATGGCTCTCTACAGTCGGCTTCATGGTCATGCAGAACTGACTGTTATTGGCGAATTGAACTTGGGCAGTTGAATTCCCACCTGCAGCGCCTTGGTCGCGTGAAAACGCCCGGAGCCAAAAACTCCGGGCGCTGGTTTTCGCATTTCTATTTATCTATTTGTCGTCCAAAATCTTGCGGTTGGCTTCGCGGTGACGCCAGGCGGCCCCCATGCTTTTTTGCAAGTTCGGTGGCAGCGCCTCGACCGGTGCAACAAGATCCGTTTCAACCGGCCAATGTTCAAGCAATTCTGGCTTGTAACCTTTCGGGTAATACAGATCCGGGTCGATCTGCTGCTCGCGCACAAACGGCTCCTGTATCTCCTCGCGTGACGTCGGTGGGTGCGGCACAACCAACTGACCATTGGTAAAGTCAAACTGCGGTGCTCTCGAATTGGGGAAGTCCGGCAAAATGCCTTCCCGCACCCAGATCTGATCCTTGGTGACATTCACCACGATCCCGTCAGGCGCTCCAAAATGGAACGGGCCTTGCCAGTGCTCGCGCACTTCGGCCACGGTTTCTTCTGCCACATAGGGGTCATAGCTCATGTGGGTGGTCATGAAGAGCCGGGGTTGAATCTCGTTGGCAAGATAGCCCGAGGCATAGGCCGGGGTGTGATGCGTGTCGATGGTATAGCGGGCCAGAAACGGCGGCACACCCTGAACGCCAGAATTGATCTCGACCACTTCCTGCTGCAATTCGGTGACGTAAACATCACAGCCTTTGGCGTATTTCACGTCCAGTTTGCTGGGACGCCCGTCGCCGGTCCACACAAAGCACATGTCGTTCCAGTCCAGTCGATATCCAGTGGCCCCGTCCTTGGCGTGGCTGCGCTGCCAATGGGTGACTGTCACACCGTTTTCATCATAGATCACGCCGCCATTGTCGCGAAAATCGAACTCGTTCACCTCGATGTCCCAACCACTGCCGACCGGGAACACGCTGAACGCGTCCTGATGCCAGCCGGTCATCATCTTCATACCTTCGACCATGCGCGCCGTGCCATATTCCTCTGTGCGCCCGGATGGCCCAAAAATACGCAACCGGTCATGCCAGCCACCGGCCCAGGTGCGGAACATCCAGACGTAAGGGAGCGAACCGAAATGGTCGACGTGAAGGTGAGTGATGAAAATCTTGTTGATCTGGTTCAGCGCAACACCGGCAGCGATATAGTTCGAAATCGCGCCTTCACCGATATCGAAGACAAAATTGTCGCCATTTCCAAGTTCGACATAGATCGATGTGTTCATCTGGCCGGGACGGATCATCGGCGCTGTGCCCATGAAAGTAATCCGCATTTCCTCGGGCTGGACCAGTTCCATATTGGGCAACCAGTTGGCGGCAGATTTCAACCAGGGTTGCGGCGAGATGCCATCAAACATCAACCCCTCTTTCCAGCGCCCGCCCGGCACACCGCCGGTCAGAGCATTCCTGATATCTTCTTCTGACGATGGTTCCTGAATTGGCACCGCCTGTCCAAAGGCCATCGACGCAGTAAGCGCCGCCGCCGTTGTCAGCGAACAGAACGCTGATAAATGTTTTCTCAGTATTCGCATGTTAAATTCCTTTTGTTTCGTTTCAGATCACATTTCATCGGCAGCGGGTTTGACTTTGCGCGGCAAGAACTCGACGAGTTCCTGGCGCAACGCCTGAATGCTTTCCAGGGTATCGAGATATATCCCTTGTTTCTGAGGGTTTTCTTCCCCTGAAAACAAAGCGATATCCCG
>DAOUQK010000290.1 GCA_030625695.1 Paracoccaceae bacterium
TTCAAGACCGGGATAGATCACCTGCACCAAAGCCGCGTGTCCCTGAACCGCCTGCGCCACAGCCAGAGCATTCCCGGCCTGTGCACGCACCCGCAGTTCCAGCGTTTCCAAACCCTTAAGCATCACCCAGGCGGTGAACGGGCTCATCGACCCACCAGTGTGCTTCATATACGGTTCGATGGTTTTGCGGATAAAGTCGCGCGTGCCCATTATGATCCCGCCCAGCGCGCGGCCCTGTCCGTCGATATGTTTGGTGGCCGAATAAATCACCACATCAGCGCCTTGGGCAATGGCGCGTGAATAGACCGGCGTGGCAAAGACGTTATCGACCAAAACAGTCGCGCCCACAGCGTGCGCCAATTCGCTGACGGCGGCAATATCAATCACTTCCAACGTCGGGTTCGAAACGGATTCAAAGAACACCGCCTTGGTGTCAGGCCGCAACGCTCCGCGCCACGCGTCCAGATCGGTGCCATCAACAAACGTCACGTCAACTCCGAACCGGGTCAGCACTTCGTCCAGCACATAGTGACACGAGCCAAACAACGCCCGCGAAGACACCACATGATCGCCCGCCTTCAGCATCGCCATCAACGCGCCAGATACTGCCGCCATGCCCGACGCCGTGGCAAACCCGTCCTCGGCGCCTTCGATCAGGGCGATGCGTTCTTCGAACATCCGCACAGTCGGGTTGCCATATCGGGCATAGATAAACTCATCCTCGCCCGCCTGAACAAACCGTGCCTGTGCTGCTTCGGCGCTGTCATAAACAAAGCCCTGCGTCAGGAAAATCGCTTCGCTCACCTCGCCATATTGCGACCGGCGGGTACCGCCGTGCACGGCATTTGTGGCCTTGTTTCGCTTGTTATTCATAGTAACCTCCGGCCCAGACGGGCACAAAAAAACCCCAGACGCGGGTCAAGCGAAAGGGGGCTTTCATCCTGACCTTTTAGCGTAGTTTTTAGCGTGGCCCGCAATCCGGTAACAAATCGCCACGTCGTTCTGCAACTGGCTTTAGGCTGCGATAGCGCGCACGTCAAGCGTGGTCTTATGTCAATTTGCTTACCGAATAACCAGTCCCTGGCCCGTAGGGTGGGCAGTTTTGCCCACCTTCCTTACCAACAGCAGGAGCGGTGGGCAAAACTGCCCACCCTACGCCTGGCTCCCGGGGGTGGTGGGGTGAAACCCCACCCTACGGATAAATGACAGGTCAATCTTTGTGCGCCATGGTCTTAATCCGCGCTTAGCGAAACACTTCCGGCAATACCTCGCCTGATGATCCGCTGGGCGGTTTTGTTCCCAGATAGGCCGCCACTGTCGGCGCGACATCAACCGTTTCAACACGCCGGACAACCCGCGCCGGTTCAATCCCCGGCCCGGACAGGATGATCGGCACATGCGTGTCGTAACTCCACGGCGACCCATGTGTCGAGGCAACGGTCAGCCCGTCAAAATCGGCAACGAACCAATGCGGCTCAAACACAATATAGATGTCGCCCGAGCGAACCCGGTGGAAATTGGCCAATATCTGTTCGCTGATCTGCCCTGCCGCCACTTCGCCCTTGCGCAAGGCGCTGCTGGATATTGCATGGGCAATGCCGGGAATATTCTCAAGTTCCTCGGCAATTACCGCTTCGACCTCGGCCTGATCAAGCCCCCGTTCAGCGATGACTGAATGATCCAGATATAGGTAAGGGTTGGAAAAATTCTCGATCAGGTCTTTGCTTGCGCCAAAATCGGCTTGCAGGCGAACGAAACCCGGTTCGGTATCGACACGGTCGAATTCGAATGTGCTGGCCTCAATTCCAAGCGTCGCAAGATAATCGGGATGCTCGGGCGCACCGTGATCGGCTGAAAGAACCACCAATGTCCGGTCCAGACCAACCTGACGATCCACATGCGCAAGAAGGTCCGCCAGCGTGCGGTCAAGCCTGCGCAGGTTGTCTTCGGCTTCAAGGCTGGACGGGCCAAAGATATGGCCCACGTAATCGGTCGAGGACAGGCTGACCGACAGAAAGTCAGGGGTGTCATCCTGACCCAGCGCCTCGGCATCCATCAGGGCTTTGGCAAAATCGACGGTTATCTCATCACCGACCGGGCTGAGCGTAAGCAAGGTGGTATAGTATTTCCCGTCAGCCGGGCCAAAATTATGCGGGAAAACCCTCCCGTAGCCGGGAAAATCGGTTTCCCATGCCTGATCATCGCGCGCGCCAAACAGGTAATCCCCAGGCAGATCAGACAAGGCCCAATCGGTATCCCCATAAGACTGCACCATGTCTTTGGCGTGCCACTCATCCATCCAGTTGGGATAGTCAGGGCGATAGAAGGTACTGGTCACAAACCGGCCTTCTGCCTTGGAAAACCAATAGGCCTGCCCCGCATGACCGGCCATCGAAATAGCCCCCCGGTCCTTGACCGATACGCCAAAAACCTTGACCTCGGGTCCATAATGCAGCGCAATTTCGTCTGAAATGGTCGATGTAATGATATTGACTGGTGAACGCCCGTCGGTTGTCGCGGCGCGCTGTGTCGGGTCGATCTCGCTGGATGCATCAACACCGGCGGCCCCGACCAGCGGATAATCCTGATCCTGCACGTTATAAAATTGCTGACCCGAGACGCGGTCGAACCAGAGATTGGCCACCATGCCATGTGTCGCCGGATCGGCACCGGTTGCGAGGGTCGTATGACCGACAATTGTTTCGGTATTGGCATGTCTGTGATGCGCATTGGCAAACACGACACCGCTACGCATTAGCCGGTGAAACCCACCCTCGCCCAAGCCTGCGCCATAGCGATCAATCAGGTCGCCACGCAGCTGATCAACGGTAATCTGCAGGACAAGCCGGGGGCGTTCTTGCGCCAGGGCCGAAGTAACCGACAAGAGCGGGGCCAGAACCCAGACAAGTTTGAAAATTTTCATAGCACTTTTTACCTCACATATACGACCTGGACGATTATGCGATACTGATAATTTTCTAGGTCTCTTCGGTTCCGTAATCACGAAACAATTTACCTTGAGTCATGAAGAACACAAAGATCGCCGCCGTCAGTCCGAACGTCTTGAAATTGACCCAGGCCTCTTCCGTCATCAGACGCCAGACCAATTCATTGGTGATGGCCAGAGCGAAGAAGAACAGCATCAGCCGCCGGGTCAGGATCATCCAGCCGTCATGGTCAAGCGGCATTGCCCCTTCCAGCACATGGCGCAGGTAGGATTTACCGCGTAACAACCCAAACCCCAGAACGCCGCCAAACGCCACATACAGGATCGTCGGTTTCATCTTGATGAACTTGGGATCGTTCAGCCAGACGGTCAGCCCGCCAAACAGCACCACCAGAACAACCGTGAAAATCTGCATTTTTGACAGATGCCCGGTCAGCTTCCACAGGATTCCGGTCGATATCACCATCAGCGGAATAAAGCCCGCGGTGACCACGATGAACCCGGCATACTCCGTGCCCGCAATGGTATACACCTGATCCTTCAGCCGGAAATAGGCGATGAAGAACACCAGCACCGGGCCAAGTTCCAACGCCATTTTCAGTATCGGGTTGATGGGTTTCTTTTCAGTCATACCAGTTCCTTATCCGCCCATCTCCACTATCACCGCCCCCAGCGCAATCAACCCCATAAGGATGATGCGCCGTGGCCCAACGGTTTCTTTCAGCACCAACCAGCCGATCAATGCGGCAAATACGGTAGATGTCTCGCGCAACACCGCCGCCTCGCCCACCTTGCCCAGCCGTGTCGCCAGCATGATCGCGCCAAAGCTGGCGAAGGCCACCAGCCCACCGATCACCCCGCGCAGCATCAGCGGCCCGAGTGCCGGTCGCTGTACCAACGAATACCATCGCCGTGCCGCAATCACTGGCATGACCAACCCGTCAAACATGAAAAACCACGCCAGAAACGTGAACGGATTCGCCGTGGCACGAATGCCGTAGGCGTCATAGGTGGTGTAAAGGGCGACAAACAACCCGGTTATCACCGCCAGCCCCAAGGCCAGTTTCAAGGTCTCCCGCTCGGTTTCAAGAAACACCAGATTATAGGCCGCCAAGCCAAATATCCCGGTCAAAAGCACCAGAACCCCCAGCCATTGCACACCGGTAAATGTCTCGTCAAAGATCAACCACGCGCCGATTACTGCAAACAACGGCCCGGTGCCACGCACCACCGGATAAACCACCGTATACGCCCCCTTGGAATAGGCCGTCGCCTGCAAGATTTTATAGACCACGTGAATCACAAACACGGCGGCAAATATCGCCCACATATGCGGTTCCGGGAACGGCACCACAAACAGCGCAAAAGGGGCTGCCATCAACGAATAAGACGCATCAATCGCTCCGCGCGACAGCCACGGATCATGCCGCCCCTTTTGCATTGCGCCAAACACCGCATGCAAAATTGCCGCCATAATGGCCAGATACAGCGCCAAACGCTCGCCCGCTTCGGTGCCTTCAAGGGATATCAGCCAGTCGCTCAATGTCATGTGGCCTTTGATCGGGTTTTTGACGCAGAAATTGCGTGTCACTGCCGGATAACCCAACAAGGTGGTCAGTAACAAGTCGCCGTAACGCCGATGAATTCCGTAGGGTGGGCATTCTGCC
>DAOUQK010000206.1 GCA_030625695.1 Paracoccaceae bacterium
CGGATGGGGCGGGCGGTACTGGATATTGGTCAAGCTGACCACGGATACCGGCATCACCGGCTGGGGCGAATGTTATGCGTCTTCTGTAGGCCCGGACGCCATGCAGCATGTGATCCGCGACGTGTTCACCCGCCATATGGCGGGCGAAAACCCCGAAAACATCGAACTGATGTTTCGCCGTGCCTATTCCTCGGGCTTTACCCAGCGCCCCGACCTGACGGTCATGGGTGCGTTTTCGGGGTTGGAAATTGCCTGTTGGGACATTCTTGGCAAAGACCGGGATCGCCCGGTTTATGCATTGATCGGCGGGTTGATGAATGACCGCATTCGCGCCTATTCCTATCTCTACCCCTTGCCACACCATGACATGGCGACGTTCTGGACATCGCCCGAGGACCACGCCGAGGCCGCCACCGACCTTGTCGAGCGCGGCTTTACAGCGGTGAAATTCGACCCCGCAGGCCCTTACACCATGCGCGGCGGGCACATGCCTGCGATGACTGACATCACTGCATCGGTCGCCATTTGCGCCGCCATCCGCGCGGCGGTGGGGGACCGCGCCGACCTGTTGTTCGGCACCCACGGACAATTCAGTACCGCAGGGGCAATCCGTTTGGGTCAAGCGTTAGAGCAATTTTCACCCCTGTGGTTCGAAGAACCAGTGCCACCCGACAATGTCGAAGCCATGGCCAAAGTTGCGCGCGCGGTGCGCATCCCCATCGCCACCGGAGAGCGCCTGACCACCAAGGCCGAATTTGCCCCGGTGTTACGCGCCGGGGCGGCCACGATCCTGCAACCGGCGTTGGGGCGTGCGGGCGGTATCTGGGAGATGAAAAAAGTGGCGGCAATGGCCGAAGCCTATAACGTGCAAATTGCCCCACATCTTTATGCCGGCCCGGTGGAATGGGCCGCCAATATGCATCTGGCGGCATCAATCCCTAACATCCTGATGTTGGAGACTATCGAAACCCCGTACCATTCGGCGCTGATTAAATCGTCGATCAAAGTCGAAAACGGTTTTGTCACCCCGCCAACGACCCCCGGTCTGGGCATCGACGTTGACGAGGCTCTGGCCCGCGCCCACCCATATATTGGCGAGGGTTTACATCTTGAGATGCAAGAAGCTGCATGCGACTATTCCGCACCAAACGCATTTTCGGGCGGCGCACCACCCCGCTAAGGGGTGACAAGTGTCGGAAAATATGGGCACAGTGCGAAGACATGCGAAAATCAGGATATGACTCCCCGTGACTGCACAGATGAAACAACCCGACCTGCATCTTCAATCCGGAGCAAATACGCCGGACGAAATGGCGTCTCAAGCCACGGATGCGGCTGCCTATCTCAAAACGCTGGCGCATGAAGGGCGTCTAATGATCCTGTGCCACCTTGGCACCGGCGAAAAATCGGTGGGCGAGCTTGAGGAAACGTTGAACGTCCGTCAGGCCGCCGTCAGCCAAATGCTGGCGCGCCTGCGGGACGAAGGACTGGTCAGAACCCGTCGCGATGGCAAAACGATCTATTATTCCTTATCCGACGACAAAACCATCCAGGTGATCGGCCTTTTATACTCGCTGTTTTGCGGCAGTGAAAAACCCACCTGACCTAATGCGTGCCCCGTAGGGTGCGCATTTTGCGCACTGCTCCCCGGCAAGAGTGCTGCGCGCTTCTGTCAAATACTCGCCGCAAAAACTTCAACAAACCTTGCCCGTACCGCTGGCAACGGCTTGGCTGTCAACACTGTGGCCAGCTTGCTGTGCATGAAATACCCGGTTGTCTTCAACGCCTGCAGCACTTCGGCATCCGGGGCAGGCCCCCGCCCCAACAGGCAAGGCGGCAGGTCCAGCATCCGGTCGGCCCATTCACCCGCACCTTTGGCCGATACGGCCCTTCCGGTCCGGGGCGAGACAAACACCAGCCCTTCGCTCTGTCCGGTAACGGCACATTTGCTCAGATCCAGGCCAAACCCCATTTCCTCAAGCAGCGCCAATTCCCAATTCAGATAGGCCAGCGGCCAGACGTTATCCTGCCCCAGCAAATCCAAAAGCGCTTCACTTCTGGCGTATAACGCGGCGTGCGCCTCTCGCTCGGGCAGGCAGAACGCCAAAACCCCAGTCACCGCGTTCAACCCCGCCAACGCCAGTCGCCCCGACATCGCCGCTGCCGCCCGGCTGCGAATCGGCTCTACTTGATAGCTGCCTAAATGATCCTCAAGCCGCGCCCGCCAGATCAGATCAAGCTGCGCGCCCGGTTGTAGCACCGGTGCGATTCTGCGGCTGGTCCCACCGCGCACAATGCCGGCATGGCGGCCGTGGTTCTCTGTGAACACATCAATAATCGCCGAACTTTCCCCATGGCGACGCGCGTTCAGCAATATCCCCTGATCGCGCCATTCCATGTCAGCCCAGCCCCGGCTCATCCAACAGGTGGCGCCCCTGCCGGTCCTCTACCTCGATCACCCAAAGATCGCTGTCAAAACCGCATTGCCGCGCAATCGCCTGATCAACCTCAGCCTCATCTCCGGCCAGCAATTCAACCCATTTGCGTGCGCCTGTGTCCAGATCAAAGCTGCGATGCATCGCTTTGGCCTGCCCATTCAGCGTATTGAGCTTGACCAGAACTGCGCCTGCGTTGTCATCGCCGTGTGCAACAACAAAGCCTTGAATATCCATCTGCCTCAGGCGGATCAAATAAGCCTGAACCCAGAACGACGTGACCAGCCTGGCGCTCATGGGCTCTGATACCTAACGCTGCGCCCAGCCTTGGCAACGGGAGCCTCCGGCGGGAGTTTATTTGGCAAGATGAAGTTCAAGAGCATCAGTATTAGGCACCGTCTTTGAAGTTCAACCCCATTTCGGAATACCGCTCGGCCTCATCCAGCCAATTGGGCCGGACCTTGACCTTAAGGAACAGATGCACCTTGCGACCCAGAAACTCGTTCAATTCCTCGCGTGACGCCCGCGACACCGCTTTGATCGTCTCGCCCTTGTGGCCTAAAACGATGCCTTTGTGCCCGTCGCGTACCACATAGATCACCTGATCAATCCGCGCGCTTCCATCCTTGCGCTCTTCCCAACTCTCGGTTTCGACCGTCATCTGATAGGGCAATTCCTGATGCAGCCGTAACGTCAGCTTTTCCCGCGTCATCTCAGCCGCGATCATCCGCAACGGCAGATCGGCAATCTGATCTTCGGGGTAAAGCCACGGACCCTCCGGTAGCTCACCAGCCAACCATTGACGCAAGACATCAACCCCATGCCCTTTCTCAGCCGAGATCATAAATGTCTCGGCAAACCCAAACCGCGCATTCATATCCTCGGCCAGCCCCAGCAACGCCTCGGGTTTGACCCGGTCAATCTTGTTGATCGCCAGCGCTACTTTGCGCCCTTTGCCAATGTCACCCAACCCTTCAAGGATCGCCTCGACCCCTTCGGTCACGCCCCGATGTGCCTCGATCAACAGCACCACAACATCCGCATCCGCAGCCCCGCCCCACGCGGCGGCCACCATGGCGCGGTCCAGTCGGCGACGTGGCTGGAACAGCCCCGGCGTGTCGACAAACACGATCTGTGTCTCGTCTTGGATCGCCACGCCGCGAATGCGCGCGCGCGTGGTTTGAACCTTGTGGGTGACAATCGAAACCTTGGCCCCGACCATGCGGTTCAAAAGTGTCGACTTGCCCGCATTCGGTTCTCCGATCAGGGCAACAAATCCCGCTCGCTTCATGACGATGTCTCCAATTGGGCCAGCAACGCGCTGGCAGCGGCCTGTTCGGCCTGTCGTTTTGACCCTGCGGTCGCCTGCGCCTCTTTACCATTTTGCAACCGTGCAGCAATGGTGAAAACCGGCGCGTGATCCGGGCCGGTTCGGGCCACCTCAACATAAGCCGGGGGTCGTTCCCCCCGCCCTTGCGCCCATTCCTGCAACGCCGTTTTGGCATCCCTCGCATCAGACTCAACCGATGTAATTCGCTTGCCCCAAAGACGCCGGATCAGCGCATCAGCAGCCTCAAACCCGGCGTCACGGTAAACGGCCGCAATCACCGCTTCCATCGCATCCCCCAGCAAGGCCTGCTTACGTCGCCCACCTGAAAGCATCTCAGAGCGGCCCAACTTTAACACCGTGCCCAGGTCAATCTCGCGCGCGACATCGGCGCAGGCCTCTTTGCGCACCAGAGCGTTAAAGCGTGGTGCCAATTGCCCCTCGCTTGCGTGCGCGTCCTGATCCAGCAAGGCGGTGGCCATCACCAACCCCAACACCCGGTCGCCGAGAAACTCAAGCCGCTGATTATCGCTGCGGGTAGGCGAAGACATCGACCCGTGGGTCAGCGCGCGGATCAACAGGTCAGGATTGGTGAAACTATGGCCAATCCGGGTTTCAAACGCGCGCAGATCCGATGAAAGCTTCACTTTATCCCCTGAAAATACCGGTCGCTGCGCCAGGTCCAGAAATGCAGCATCGACTTACCCGCTGATGAGAACATAATCCGGTCCGCCCGGCCAATCAGGTTTTCGAACGGCACAAATCCCACACCGCTGGCATTTTGCGGAATGCGGCTATCGCTGGAATTGTCGCGGTTGTCGCCCATGAAAAAGTAATGCCCCTCGGGTACGAAATAGACGCCCGTATGGTCCGACCCCTGATCGCGGATGTTCAGGATCGTGTGGCTCACCCCATTGGGCAGCGTTTCGATCTGGCGCGATTTGAGGCAGGTGCCGCCCTCGCCCACGGGCCCGTTTTCACAGCCCGGATACCGTCTTTCGGGGCCTTGCCGGGCATAGGGTTCTTCGTTGTTGCCGTCATCCTTAAGGGCAACCGGTGCGCCGTTAAGTTGCAAAACACCGTCAAGCACCTGCACCTTGTCACCGGGCAGACCGATCAGGCGTTTGATATAATCGCGCCCCGATACCGGGTGGCGAAACACCACAACATCGCCACGTTCAGGTTCATCCGCGAACAGGCGTTTGTTGTTACCTTTGGCAAAACCGCACAGGTCTTCGGCGTCCACGTTGATGCCAATAAATGGCAAGGACACGCTGGGGCAGGAGGCGTAGGAATAGCCATAGGCCATCTTGTTCACAAACAGGAAATCGCCAATCAAAAGCGTCTCTTTCATCGACCCGGACGGGATCCAGAATGGTTGAAAGAACAACGTGCGAAACACGCCGGCAATCAGCAGGGCATAGACAATGGTCTTGATCGTCTCAACAATTGGGCCGTCTTTTTTGGCTTCACTGGCCATGCATGTCTCCGGTGCGTGTAAATCTTGTCGCGCGCTACTTGCGGGGCGGGGCGGGGTAAGTCAAGCCGCCGGTCTGTTATCAGGGCTGTCACCCGTCAATGGTCGCGCCTCGATCACCACAAAGGCCTGCGCCCAGGGGTGATCGTCGGTCAGGGTGACGTGAATAATTGCCTCATGCCCCGGCGGAGTCATATCAGCCAGCCGTTCAGCGGCCCAACCCGTTACCGCCATAACCGGCTGGCCGGTTTTCAGATTGCTGACAGCCATGTCTTTCCACGCGATCCCCATGCGCAGTCCGGTGCCCAGCGCCTTGGAACAGGCCTCTTTCGCGGCCCAGCGTTTGGCATAGGTGCCCGCCGTATCACGCCGCCGCTCGGCCTTATGCTGTTCGATGTCGGTGAAGACACGGTTGCGGAACCGGTCGCCAAAGCGGTCAAGCGTACCTTGGATACGTTCGATATTGGCCAGATCGGTGCCGATGCCAAGAATCATCGTGCAACCTCGTCCATTAAACCAGCGCGCACAAGCAAGCTCTGCCCGGCCTCTAAAAGCCATTCATAACTACCGGAAAAAGATACATCGGGCAGATCGTCATAAAATTCTTGTGCGCCGTTCCATGCGGTCGAGGGGCTTTGCCGGATCACGGCCCAGACTTTATCTGTTGTAGGCACTTCGATCGCGTCGCCGATCAACTCTCTGCAATCAAACTCTTCCTCAGCCTTTGCCATCGCGGCCTCGGGATTGCCGTCGGCCTCAATTACCGCTGCCAACGCGGAAATATCTCTCGCGGTATCGCAGGAATCCTTTATTTCCAACGCCAGCGCCCCGACGATCACAGCAACCCCAAGAAAGGGAATAGATTCGCCAAATACCGACGCCGAATTTCTGACCGCCGAACGTTCAGCCCGTTTTATCACACGACCAGAAATGCTGCGCGATATCTTGCGTGTTGCCTTCTTTCGCGCTGCCCTCTCGGTCACCTCACTCACGGCGACGGTGCCTATTCCAACGGCGGAAAATACACCTGACATCACCGCCTGAACACCAGAAACTGTCAGAATGGCCACGTTTAGCAGCAAGGAAAGAACCAGAAAAACTATCAGAACAGATTTGATCGAAAATTTGAACAGAGTCGCCAAATACCGTATGGGAGAAGTCACTTACGCGCCTCGTCCATCAGTTTGCGCATCTTTGCAATGGCCGGTTTCAAGCCGATAAAAATCGCCTCACCGATGATGAAATGGCCGATGTTCAGTTCCATCACCTCGGGAAAGGCGGCGACAGGTTTTACCGTGTCAAAGGTGATGCCGTGGCCCACATGCACCTCAAGCCCAAGGGAATGCCCGTATGCCGACATTTCACGCAGACGTTCCAGCTCGGCGTTGCTTTCCTCCAGGTGCCCTTCAGCAAACAGATCGCAATAGGCGCCGGCGTGCAGTTCGACAATTTCGGCCCCGATCCGGTGCGCCGCCTCGATCTGGCGCATATCCGCGGCGATGAAGATCGACACCCGGCAGCCCGCCTCGCGCAAGGGGGCAATGAAATGCGCCAGTTTATTTTCCTCGCGC
>DAOUQK010000255.1 GCA_030625695.1 Paracoccaceae bacterium
GCCCGGCCATTCTGGAGCAACCAGATACCACCGTCCTGATCGAACCGGGGCTTCAGGGGGTTGTGGACCCGTTTGGCAATACGATCATATCCCCGGAAAGCGACATGGAATGAGCATATCAACCGATTTCGACCCGACCCGCACCGCCCTGTTAACCATTGATCTGCAAAACGATTTTCTGCATCCAAAGGGGGCGTATGGCCGTGCCGGGCAAGGGGCGGCGGCGATTGCTGCTTTGCCTGACCGGATCAAACCGGTGCGTGATGCGCTCAAGGCCGGGGGTGGGACGTATATTTCGGCGCAGTTCACGCTGGTTCCGGGACCGGATGGTGCGCCGCTTATTGCCCCGCATCTTAAAGTATTGCGACCGTTTCTGGGCAAGGGGGACTTTGCGCCGGGAGGGTTTGGTCATGATCTGGTCGATACGTTGAAACCAAGCGATTACACCATCGAAAAGGTCGCCTATTCGGCGTTTTACCAGACCCGGCTGGAATATATCCTGCGGGCGTTGGACATAAATTGCCTGATTGTTGGCGGCATTGTTACCAATGGTGGTGTTGCATCGACCATGCGGGACGCGCATTTGCGCAACATTAAAACCATCCTGCTTAGCGACGGTTGCGCCGCCTTTAGTAATGCGGTGCATGACGCCACTTTGATATCGCTCGGGTCAGTTACGCATCAGATGACCTGCGCCGAAGCGACAGCGATGTTGGGTGGGGGCCAATGACCCTGAAACAGCGTCTGCAACAGGATGAAATCCTGCTGGCCCCCGGTGTTTACGACGGGTTAACCGCGCTTTTGGCTGTCTCTGCCGGGTTCGAGGCGTTGTATCTTAGTGGGGCTGCGGTGGCGTATACGCGGCTGGGGCGGCCAGACATTGGTCTGACCACGGCCAGTGAAATGGCCGATACCATGGCGCTGATTGCTGACCGGGTAGAGGTGCCGGTGATCATCGACGCCGATACCGGGTTTGGCAATGCGTTGAACGCGCAGCGGACCATGCGGGTGTATGAACGCGCTGGTGCGGCCGCGTTACAGATCGAAGACCAAAGCTATCCCAAACGCTGTGGCCATCTGGCCGACAAGGTGTTGATCCCCGGCGATGAGATGGTCGGCAAGATTGCCGCCATGGCGGATGCCCGCGCGAGTGATGAGACCCTGATCATTGCCCGCACGGATGCGATTGCGGTTGAGGGGTTTCAGGCGGCAATTGACCGCGCCGGGCGTTATGTTGATGCGGGGGCAGATGTTTTGTTTATTGAGGCCCCGCGCAACAAGGACGAACTGGCGGCGATACCCGATTGTTACAAAGGACGGGTGCCATTGCTGGCCAATATGGTCGAAGGCGGGAACACACCGATGACCGACGCGCAAGGCTTGCAGGAGCTTGGGTTTTCGATTGTGATCTTTCCGGGTGGTATCGTGCGCGCGTTGTCCCGTACGGCACAAGACTTTTACGCCAACTTGAAGAACACGGGATCTACCAAGGGTTTTTCAAACCGGATGTTCGATTTCGATGGCCTGAATGAACGGATTGGAACGCGCGATTTGCTGGATCAGGGTCGGCATTATGAGCGTTGGAAAGACTGAAATTGATGGCTCAAACCAGCCCATTTAGTGGCTGCCTCTGATCTCGGGACGTAGGGTGCGCATTTTGCGCACCCTTTTTTTCGAAGGACGTGGGCCTGTCGCGGTTTGAAACATTTGCCATTTTCAAAACTGAAAAAACTGCCCGGGGTCAGAATCAAAAAGGCGCGCAGTAGAAACCTACTGCGCGCCTCAATTGATTGATCAGAACAGGAATTCAGGTTCCTCGTCCTCCCATGGATCATGTTCTTCCTTATGCTCCGGATCATCCTCGTCCGGGAAGATCGTCATAAGTGCCATGATATCGTTCAATCCTGGTTCACCTCCACCTGTGGAGCTCCCAGCAATTCTCCAGTTGGCAGAGCCATCGGTGCCGCCGGAACCAGAACCTTTGGTGCCACCGGAGCCGGAGCCGTCAGTGCCGCCTGAACCAGAACCTTTGGTCCCGCCAGAGCCGGAGCCGGAGCCGTCAGTGCCACCTGAACCGGAACCTTTGGTCCCGCCGGAGCCGGAGCCGTCCGTGCCACCGGTATGGTCGCATGTCTCGTCATCGGAGTCGGTCACTGTCATGACCACACTGCCCGATGCCTCGGTGTCGGCCAGGATAGTCATACCCCCAAGGTCAATATCCTCAAAGGTCAGCGGCCCATCTGTCGACCATAGAGTGAAGTTGACCGCATTGACCAAGCCATTGGTGGTCGAATCGGCCCCGGTACCAAATTGAATAGCCGCATCAAATTGTCCGGGAGTCGTTGATCCGTCAGCCAATGTATCGACCGAATTTGCATCCGCCTGAGTGCCGGTTACTTCACTATACTGAAACCCTTGGTTCGGTACAGGGAAGAACACCAGCGAGGAAAGCTCGCTGTCGTCAGTAAGGCTAAAGAAGATGCCGTTGATGTCGGCAGGTTCTCCGTCGGAGGATACCGGTTTGAGATCGAAGAACAGAGTGCCCGTGGGCGTTTCCGTTACCGAGACCGTCACCTGAGGGTCCGTCCCCATGACATAGGTCAGTGTCGATTTACTTGAACCATCGTCTGAGTCATCGGTGTCACAGTCAGAACCGTGCGTACCGCCAGAGCCGGAACCTTTCGAACCACCAGAACCGGAGCCTTTGGAACCGCCAGAGCCGGAGCCTTTCGAACCACCCGAGCCGGAACCTTTCGAACCGCCGGAGCCGGAACCTTTCGAACCGCCGGAGCCGGAACCTTTCGAACCGCCAGAACCGGAACCTTTCGAACCGCCGGAGCCGGAACCTTTCGAACCGCCAGAGCCGGAACCTTTGGAGCCACCAGAGCCGGAACCTTTCGAACCGCCAGATCCGGAACCTTTCGTGCCCCCGGACCCGGAACCAGTCCCATCTTCGTCGGGATCATTAAACCTGTCAGCCAGATGTTTGCTGTACCAATCGGAAAACGCGTCACCTTCGACGCCGCCATTGTGATAAGACTTGGTCGCACTCGCCGATGCGCTGGCGTGCTTGCCGCCCCAATCGTGGGTGTTCCAGGAATAATGTCTCATATCGTTGTCTCTCCAATCTGGTCTGGTCAAAGTCAATTTGATGTCCATCAATCGGTACAGGCGAATAGCCTGATCAAACCGGAATGCGGATTACTTTCGACCACGGGCAACATTAGGCACCACGGCAAATCCAGGCAATTTTGTGGCGGGAATTGGGCGTCAATCGGTAGTAAACCATTCCAAAATGGAAACAGTTTCTGCTCGTTTGTGTGACTGTCGCCGAAATGGTGGATGGAGCTGGCAATATCGCCGCTTATTGGCGTCGAATCACCACTGACAGCGTTCTTACCAATAAAATGCGCGTCAATTCCCCACAAATGCCCAATTTAAGTGTAAATTAGTTTCTCACAATGATTCCGCGGGACAGGCAATCAAACGTGCCTTTCCCTACAAAATCAAAGCAAGAGGTGAGCCGGTGGCCAGCAATTCAAACGAAGAGCGCATTTCGCGCATAGTAGACTGTGCACAGGATCATTTCGGCCAGCGCGTGGACAAGGTAAGCGCCCCGGGTGGCGAAGGACGTTCCAGTTTTCGATTGCACCTGCCCGACCGCGATGTGATCGCCACGCTGCGCCCAAACTTTCGCCGGACCCATCTGGAAGCGTTTGTATTGCAAAGCCTGAGCGAGCATTGCGACGATGTTCCCAAATGCCTTGGGGTGGTTGGGGAAATCATGTTCCAGTCTGATGTCGGGACGCGTCGGCTTAATCAGGATATCGTCAATCACGACAAAACCGGTCAGCTGGATTTGGCGGCCGAGGCCGTTGGTGGCATCTTTCGGTTTCAAAGTGCGGCCCGCAAGACCAATCTGGCGGAAATGATGCCCTATCTTGGGGCCAACGATGAATGGGTCGAGAATTTTGTCTTTGCGGTGGATGCATTGCAACCCTGGTCAACCGGCATCTGGTCCAAGTTTGATCGCAGTGCGGCCTGCGCGATGATGGACCAACCGATGAACCAGTTTGTCAAATGGGATTGCCGGTCAGGAAATGCCGCGATTGGCGATGATAACGTCCTGCGCTGGTTTGACTTTGAATATGCCGGCATGCGCCACGGGGCCGAGGATTTTGCCTGGTTGATCGGCGACGAAGCCTGGCCTTTGGAACCGGATGTGATGGTCGATATCATGATCGACGCCTGGGACCCCGACTGTGGCCACGAGATTTCCGCCTATCTGGAATATATGTCGGTCTATCTGACGTTCCACTGCGTGCAGCGCTTTAAGCTGATCGTGAAAGAGGCGAAAAAGCGCGGTTGGCTGTCCAAAAGACGGGTTCGTAAATATGATGATGCAGGCGTGCATCCGGAATTTGCCGCACATATTTGCAAGGTCGGCAGCTATTTCTCGGCTCAGTCAAAGATCACAGCGCCCCTGACGCGGAATTTCGACGGGGCTGAACGGGCGTTTCTTGAAATCCACCGGGACGGCACATCACTGAAAAGCGCCTGAAGATGGCAACGACTGCCCCCATTCTAAGACCTGTACCTGCGCAGTTGAGCGTTGAGGTGATAGACACCGAGGCCGGGATGTTGGCCTTGCAACAGGCCTGGCAATCCCTGGAACAGCGCGACCCTGAAGGAACGATCTTTCTGTCCTGGGCCTGGCTGGCCGAGGCGTTTCGGCAAAACCCGGGCCGCTGGCGGGTACTGGTTGTACGCCGGGATGATCTGCCCGAAGAATGCATATGTATTCTGCCGCTTAAATACCGGGTGCATTGGAGCAAGACACAACAAGCCTTTCAATCCGAGATCGAGGCAGGCGGGCGTCTGATCTGGAGCGAATATACCGGATTTTTATGTGATCCCGAGTGGGAAGGCCAAGCCATTGATTTGATCGCCGGAACGTTGCGGCAAATGCCATGGTCGCGTCTGTCGATGCGTTATGTCGCCTCGGTTGGTCGGGCTGAGCGGTTCATGAGCGCCTTTGCAGGTGAAGAATATACGGCCCATTGGAAGCCTTACCGGATCAGTGCCGGGCTGACTGACAATCTGGTTTGCCCGCAGGTGGCTTTGCCGGATACCTACGAAACCTATCTTACGACCTGCCTTAGCTCAAACACCCGCCAAAAGCTGCGCCGCTTTACCCGCCGCCATATTGATAGCGGGGAATTGCATGTCACCATTGCCGATGCTGACAGTTTCGAGAGGGACACCGAGGCCTTGCTAGGGTTGTGGACCAGCAAATGGGCATCGTCCAAGGGTCAGAAAACTGCGGCCAAAGTTGCGGGAAATTACCACCGGATATTGCAGAATGCGTTGAAACTGAACCTTCTTTACATGCCGGTATTGTGGCAAGGCAGCAGACCAATCGGGGTGTTGGGGCATATCCTTGATCCGCGGATGAAA
>DAOUQK010000319.1 GCA_030625695.1 Paracoccaceae bacterium
CTCAAGCTCGTCAATCCATTCATCGCGCGCCGCGCGCCCCTGCGCCTGCACATGGGAATACTCATGCAGATGAGTATGGTCGTACTTACGCAGGCCCCTTGGGTCGAGGTAGATCAGATGTTCAAACTGATGCAGGTCTTCCTGTATCTCGATTACCTTGTCGACCTGTTCCTGGTCGGCAACGATCACAAACCGCGCCCCGCAATGGCCAAGAACATACGCCATCTCCTCGGCATTGGCGTCCTGATACAGGGGCACCGGGATTGCCCCAACCATTTCGGCCGCCACAATTGACCAGTAAAGGTAAGGTCGGTTGCGGCCAATGACTGCAACAAAGTCACCCTCATTGACGCCCATATTGATCAGCCCAAGCGCCAGCGCTTCAATCTCACTTGCGGTTTCAGACCAGCTCCAGCTTTGCCAGATGCCGAATTCTTTTTCGCGGTACGCGGGAGAGGCGCCAAACTTGGCAACATTGCGTTCCAGCAATGCCGGTATCGACACCAGGCCATCGACGCCATTTTGCGACTGAACCAACTTTTATCCTCCCCATCCGGATGGTTTTTCCATCAGGCCAAAACCCGCGCCTTGCGAATCTGTCCCTATCGGACCTTGTCTTACAGTGATCGTCAACTTTTTCGGTAAGTTTTCAAGATTCTTACGAATTGTAACAGTCACTATTTCTCAAAATACTGGCAAATATTAAGGGTTCGACAAAAGTGTATGCAAACAAGGTCCGGCACGGTAGTCATATTATCAGGGCGTTTTCCACCGGCATTTTAACGGCCGCTCCATGCCGACAAAGCCAAGTGATTCAGGAGCACATTCTGGTGCAACGCCGTTTAACAGCCATCGTTGCCGCAGATATCGTCGGCTATTCCCGCTTGATGAGCGAGGATGAAACCCGCACACTTTCGGCCTTAACGACCTTCCTCAAGGAATTGCTGGAACCCGCTGTCCGCGAACAGTCAGGGGAAATCATCAAACGAATGGGCGATGGGTGGTTCATTGAGTTTTCCAATGCCACGGACGCGGTCAAATTTGCCATCAACGTTCAGACAGCACTTTCGGACCACGAGGTTATTCAGCTGCGATTTGGCATTCACATTGGCGATGTCACCATTCAGGACGACGACCTGTACGGCAGCGGCGTGAATATCGCCGCACGGCTTGAGGCGCTGGCCGAGCCGGGCCAGGTTCTGCTTTCGGACGCGGCCTACAGCAGCCTGGACGAAGTGTCTGCCGCCCCGTTTGGTGGCGGGCAAACTCACAATCTGAAAAATATCTCCCGCCCGGTACAGGTTTGGCGCTGGGCCTATGCGCAACCGGGTCAGACATCCGATTTCGCCAATCCGGGCATTACCATGGCCGAGGCGGATATGCCGTCGATTGCCGTATTGCCGTTCAGCAATCTGTCGAGTGACCCGGAACAGGAATTCTTTGCCGACGGTATCGTCGAAGACCTGATCATGGCGCTGTCGCGATTTGCATGGCTGTTTGTGATCGCGCGAAATTCCTGCTTTTCCTACAAAGGCAAGACCGTACAATCGACACAGGTCGCCGAAGAACTGGGCGTGCGGTACGTAGTCGAAGGCAGTGTTCGCCAGTCTGCCACCCGCATCAGGGTGACAGCGCAATTGATCGACGCCACGCATAACAGGAATGTCTGGTCACAAACCTATGACCGGCCCACCGGCGATCTGTTCGACATTCAGGACGATATCAGCCAGTCGATCACCGGTGTCATGGTGCCCGCCCTAAGCGAGGCCGAGCGTGAGCGATGCCTGCGCAACACCCGCCCGTCGCTGGATGCCTGGGAGGCGTATCAAAAGGGGTTGGCCCATTTTTACAGCCCCTATTCCGACGAAGATCATGCCGCAGGCCGGAGTTTTTTTGATCAGTCCGTTGCCCTTGATCCGGGATTTTCCGACGCCCATGCGATGATCGCAATGATGGGCGTCTATGCCATCAATGCTGGCCAATCGAGCTATAAGGGCACCCAGCAGGAGATCAAGGAAGAAGCCAGACAAGCCGCCGAACGGGCTGTTCAGGCCGACGATGATAATGCACTGGCGCATGTTGCCTTGGGTCGCGTCAACGAAATTATTGGAAATACCGACTTGGCAATTGCCGAGTGCAAAATGGCGGTTTCACTCAACCCAAATCTGGCACTGGCCCATCACGAACTTGGCTTTGTGCTTAGCAATGCTGGCCACTGCGAAGAGGCCATCCAGTGTAACGACAAGGCAATTCGCCTTAGCCCCAATGACCCGTCAAGATGGAACTTCCATCTGATCAAGGGCACGTCGCTGGTCGTTGTTGGGGACAATGATCTGTCTCTTGCCAGTTACGCGGAGGCGGCACGTTTGCGTCCCAAAGCCTTCTGGCCTTATCTTGGAATAGCTTTCAGCAATGTCCGGCTTGGACAGATGGACAAGGCCGAAGCCGCTGTGAAAGAAGCATTACAGCGTAACCCGAACTGGACGGCCCGGAAAATGACCAATGCGTTTGCCAATTTCAAGGGCTCACACCTGCAAGACTGGGTAAAGTGCTTGGAGCAGGCCGGACTGCCCAAGGGATAATGATCGGCACAATTTGGTCGACACGACTTTGCCCGTCATTGGCTTTGCTCCACACAAAATGCTAGCCACGGCACCGGGGGCATTCATCATGGATCACACCGACCAGAAGACCAAGGCACTTACCACAGCGGGCCTCAACCTGATCGCTCAGGCGTTGTCTATCTATGACAGTGATCTGCGCCTTGCCGTTTGCAACCGCCGCTTTCAGGAAATGTTCGACTTGCCCGATGCCTTGGTCACCCCCGGTGCACGGTTTGACGACACCATTCGCAACATCGCCCAACGCGGTGATTATGGCGAAGTGGATGATCTGGATGACTTTGTCCAAACCCGCGCCGAACAGGCCAGAGCCTTCGAGCCACATTATATGGAGCGCATCCGCGCCAATGGTCAGGTGATCTCGGTCGAAGGCGCGCCTTTGCCGCAAGGCGGTTGGGTGACGGTCTATACTGACATCACTCAGGCCAAACGGTCTGAGACATTGCTGCGCGCCCGTTCTGCCGAACTTTCGGATCAGGTACTGGCCAACTCGGAACAACTCAGCGCTACCAACCGCCAATTGGCGGCCAGTATCAAAGCCCTGGAAGAAGCCAAGCGCCAATTGACCGAAATGGAAAGCCGCACCCGTCTGATGACCGAAATGATGCCGGCCCATATCGCCCATGTGGACGCCACCGGCCATTACACCTATTCCAACCGCCGTCTAAGCGCGGTGATCCCCGGTTGTCCGACCGACGTCCTGGGATTGCACATATCCGACGCGCTGGGAGAGACCACATTTGCAAGGGTCGAGCCGCATCTGAATAACGCCTACGAGGGCAATAACCCGGTGTTTGAATTCACAGAAGACCTCGACTCGCGCCGGATCCGCGTGGCTTTTACCCCCGACGGAACGGGCGGCGTCTATATCCTGACAATGGACACCACCGAAGAAACCCAGACCCGCGTTGCCCTGCAACAATCGCTGCGCAAAACCATGGCGGCGCAATTGACTTCGGGCCTGGCGCATGATTTTTCCAACCTTCTGACCATAATATTAGGCATGCAAGGACGGCTGGAAAACATGGAATTAGGTGCGGAGGCCGCCGAAATGGTTAGCGCCACGCAGGGAGCCGCCCGGCGGGGCGGTCGGCTGCTCAACCGTATCGCCGATATGACCAATAATCGAACCTTGCGTCCCAAACCGACCGATATGCACGCCCTGCTGCAAGACCTCAAAATCCTCGCCACGCCCAGCCTGCCGCAGGGCATTGGCCTTAGCGTGCTGGATCACACGCCCGACGCCACACTAATGCTTGATGCCGGTATGTTGCAGGACGCGTTGGTCAACCTGATCCTGAACGCGCGCGATGCTTGTGGCTCAAACGGGCAGATCACCGTGACGGCCCATTCTACAGGTCGTATCTGGATCAGGATCATCGTGACTGATACCGGCCCCGGCTTTTCGCCAGAAGCGCTTGAAAAGGGCATGCAGCCGTTCTTTACCACCAAAGGCGGTGAAGGGTCCGGCCTTGGCCTGCCAATGGTTTATGAC
>DAOUQK010000333.1 GCA_030625695.1 Paracoccaceae bacterium
GTCGACAGCTATCGTATCGCTTGCGACGGTGGAGAGGGCGGCCACCCAAGGGTTTGGCTGCAAATCCCGAATGAACACGGCTGGGTCGAATGCCCCTATTGCGATTGCAAATTTGTGCACAAGGATCACGCTGAACAGGCCGATTAAACAGGGCCGGGATATTCTTGCGATCAGGCAAGCCCATCGTTAGCGTATCGTATAGCTGACAATGCCCGGGGTATCGCAAGTGGCCAAAGTCAATGAATTCAGACCGTTTGAACCTCATGATGATCTGGGCGACCTGTTGCCGACGCAAACGGGCAACGCGATCAACGGTCTGGGCGAGGCCAAGGCGCGCCGCCCCGAAGTGGTATTTTGGGCACCAGACCCGGCAGATATCGCCTTTGGCAAGGTTCAGAGATGGTTTTACAAAAGTAATCCGTCCACCCCCGAAGAGACCGCAGAACGGGCAAGGCGCCAGGCAATTCTGGATGCGCCATTGCCGGACCTCGCGCCGTTGCCTGAGGATCGCGCGCCTGCGGAATGGACTGCCGAACTGGACCGGTTCATTTCTGCTGGCCAATGCGAACAGGTGGGTGTTGCCAGGATGCGCCCCGATTGGGTGTTCGATCATCGGCAAATAACCTATTCAAACGTAATTATTCTGGCTGTGCAGCACAATTACGATCAGCTTAAATCAGCACCGGAAAAACCGGCCAGCGCCGATGTAATCCACCAGTACGGCCGCGCCGCAGCAGTCGCCAAAAACGTGGCCGGCTGGATACGCGAACAAGGTTGGGACGCCGAAGCCGTTACCGGGCCGATGGCGGGCAAGATGCTGTTGATCCCGCCAGCCTTGGAATGCGGGTTTGGGGAACTGGGCAAGCACGGGTCGCTGATAAACCCTGAATTTGGCTCGGGATTTCGTCTGGCGGCCGTTCTGACTGATGCGCCCTTTGCCACGACCCCAAAACGTCAGTTTGGCATTGACGAGTTTTGCCAAAGTTGCCGGGTCTGCGAAAACGCCTGCCCGCCGGTGGCGATAGCGCCGGACAAGCAAACGGTGCGCGGAGAGAACAAATGGTATGTGGATTTTGACAAGTGCATTCCGTTCTTTGCCGAAAATCCGGGCTGTGCAATCTGTATCGCTGTATGCCCTTGGTCCCGGCCCGGAGTGGGTCTGAATCTAGCGGATAAGCTGGCGCGCCGGGCAGAACGGTTGGATGCCCAACCCTGAACCCTTAATGGCGCTGGCCACGAGGCCCGTAGCATGGCAAACCGGATCAATCGGTGAAACAGGAGTGCGGCATGTCAGATGGATTTGGAAAAGGGTGCCACCTGCATCTGATCGACGGGTCTGCGTTTATCTTTCGTGCCTATCACGCCTTGCCGCCGTTGACGCGCAAATCCGATGGTGCGCCGATTGGCGCGGTGGCGGGGTTTTGCAACATGCTGTTTCGCTATGTCGAAAGTAACACCGGCCCGGATGCACCGACCCATGTGGCGGTGATCTTTGACAAGGGCAGCCATACATTTCGCAACGAACTTTATGACCTCTACAAAGCCAATCGCGAAGCTATGCCCGAGGATTTGCGCCCGCAAATGCCTCTGACCCGCGACGCCACCCGCGCCTTTAACATCGCCTGTAAAGAGCTTGAAGGCTGGGAGGCGGATGACATTATCGCTACCCTTTCGGTTCAGGCGCGTGATGCTGGCGGGCGCTGTACCATCATTTCATCTGACAAGGACATGATGCAGCTGGTCGGTGGCGGGGTCGAGATGTTGGATGCGATGAAGAACAAACGCATTGACCGCGATGGGGTGTTCGAGAAGTTCGGCGTAGGGCCAGAGCGGGTGATTGATGTGCAGGCTTTGGCCGGGGACAGCGCTGACAATGTGCCCGGAGCTCCAGGGATTGGCATCAAGACGGCGGCACTTTTGATCAACGAATACGGCGATCTGGATACCTTGCTGGAACGCGCGGGCGAAATCAAACAACCTAAGCGTCGCCAGACTCTGATTGACAACGTCGACCAGATTCTCCTGTCGCGTCAGCTGGTTACACTGGATACCGAGACACCGCTGGACTTCACATTGGATGATCTTGAGGTACGGGACCCGGAGCCAGACACCCTTTTACCGTTTCTGGCTGAAATGGAATTTCGCACACTGACCAAACGCATCGCCGCTCAAATGGGAATCGACGCGCCCGAAACTCCCCAAACCGCCCCGTCAGCGGGCGCCGAAAATGCACCCGAGGCCGCGGCTTTTAACGCTGAGAAATATGAATGTGTGCGTGACGCCACCGCTCTGAAAGCCTGGATTGAACAGATTTATCAACGAGGCTGGGTTGCGGTCGACACTGAAACCACGGGCCTTGATGAAATGGTTGTCGATCTGGTCGGCATATCGCTTTGTGTCGAGCCCGGATCGGCCTGTTACATCCCGCTGACCCACCGGGACGGGGCCAGTGATGATCTGTTCGGCTCGGGCGATCTGAGTGAGGGTCAGATGGCGCTGGAGGAAGCGCTGGACCTCCTAAGGCCGGTACTGGAAGACCCGTCGATCATCAAGATCGGCCAGAACATGAAGTATGACGCCAAGATATTTGTCCGCTACGGCGTCGATATTGCACCGATTGATGACACCATGCTGATGTCTTACGCGCTGCATGGCGGTTTGCACAATCACGGAATGGACGCGCTTTCCACCCGCTATCTGGATCACACGCCAATCCCGATCAAGCCGCTTTTGGGCAGCGGCAAATCGGCGATCACCTTTGACAAAGTGCCGATTGATAAAGCTGTGCCTTATGCGGCTGAAGACGCCGATATAACCCTGCGCCTTTGGCAGATGTTCAAGCCATTGCTGCACCGGTCGAAGGTGACGCGGGTTTATGAAACGCTGGAACGTCCTTTGATCCCGATTTTGGCGCAGATGGAACGCCATGGCATCAAGGTCGACCGCGACACGCTTTCGCGCATGTCTAACGCTTTTGCACAAAAAATGGCGGGGCTTGAGTCCGAATTGTACAAACTTGCGGGGCATGAATTCAACGTGCAATCCCCGGCACAGGTGGGCAATATCCTGTTTGATCAGATGAGCCTTGAGGGTGGCAAGAAAACCAAGACCGGCCAATGGTCGACCCCGGCGCAAGTGTTGGAAGACCTTGCCACCGAGCACGACTTTCCGGCCCGCGTGCTGGATTATCGCCAGCTGCAAAAGTTGAAGTCGACCTATACGGATGCATTGCAGGACCATATCAACACCGATACGGGCCGGGTGCACACGTCATATTCCATCGCCGGGGCCAGCACCGGACGGTTGGCTTCGACCGATCCGAACTTGCAGAACATCCCGGTACGGACCGAGGATGGCCGCCGTATTCGTGAGGCGTTTATCGCTGAGCCGGGCAATGTTCTGGTGAGTCTCGATTATAGCCAGATCGAATTGCGCATCCTTGCCCATATCGCCGATATCCCGGCGTTGAAACAGGCCTTTGCCGATGGCTTGGACATCCACGCCATGACCGCGAGTGAGATGTTCGGTGTGCCGATGGATGAGATGACACCAGACGTGCGTCGCCGTGCCAAGGCGATCAATTTCGGGGTGATCTATGGCATTTCCGGCTTTGGTCTGGCGCGCAATTTGCGTATTCCAAGGTCCGAGGCGCAAGGGTTCATCGACCGCTATTTCGAACGGTTCCCGGGCATTCGCACTTATATGGATGACACGGTTGCATTTGCCAAAGAGCACGGGCACGTCGAAACCCTGTTTGGTCGCAGAATTCATACGCCCGAGATCAATGCCAAAGGCCCACACGCC